>CAZKMH010000176.1:0-7621 GCA_964553395.1 uncultured Rikenellaceae bacterium
CAGGTGTAGGGACCGCCGCTGTAGACTCCCGTTGGCTGATTATCAGGCCATGATCGGGACCAGCCATCAGGAAGCCTGGCGAATCCGGATGAGCTTGGGATGAAAGGGCGCGTGCCGTCCATCTCAATGATGCTGTTCCTCATGAAATCGTAGAGCTCCTTTCTGGCATGCCCCTCATTTCCACCGGTCCAGACAAGCAGGCTCGGATGGTTACGTATCCGTCTGATCGAACTCACAACGTTTCTTTTGAATACCTCACCCTCAAGTGGCCAGTCGGGCGAACCCTTGAACTCCCCCTGTGTATCGCCTGTGATCCAGAAATCGGACCAGACCAGAAGCCCGTAACGGTCGGCAGCTTCAAAGAATTCATCACATGGAGTAACTCCGCCTCCCCATATCCTTACCAGGTTGATATTTGCATTCCGGCACAGACGCATTTCATAATCATATCTAAGCGAATCGCGGTTAAGCATCATATCCGGCACCCATGCGCCGCCTGTCAGATGTATCCTGTTGCCGTTCACATAGAAATCACGCCGCCAGTTTCCGTTGACATTTATAGCCCTTGTTGAAACTGTCCTGATACCAAATATGAATGAAGTGTCATTGGAGATCCCTGATGCATTTGAATACTGGAACCTTATCCTGTAAAGATTTGGATTGCCCTGTCCATTTGGCCACCATAGAGCAGGGTTCACGATGTTAAGTTCATTTGTATTTGATCCGTTGAGATCAACTGCTGTCGATCCATTCCCCTCTATTGTAAATGCTTTTGTAAATTTTACAGTCTTACCCTTAAAATTTTCCGGGATGATTGTTACAGCCAGATTACCATTCTCAGCAGCCTGACCATGGTTATGGAGAGTCAGATTAACCGAGATCTTAGCCAATCCTGTGTCAGGAAGATCCGGTAATTCAGTCACCACCTTCGAATAACTGAAGGTAACTCCGCCTGATGTTCGGAGGTAAACCGGTAACCAGATCCCCATATTACGGTCTCTCACCGGAGGGATCCAGTCCCATCCAACAGAACAAAGCATTGTTACATTCTTCCCGATATCGCCTGTCGGACCGCCGTTAGGATAAAAATCCCCAAGTGCCTCAAGTTGTTCGTTTGATGGTAAGCCGGGAAAATCGAGCGGATAGATCTTCACGGCCAGTGCATTATCTTCTCCTGCTTTTATCTTATCAGAAATATCAAAGCTGTATTCGGCAAACATTCCGGCCATCCGGGTGGAATCTGCTATCTGTTGCCCGTTTACCCATACGGCAGCACGGTAATTTATGCCTTTGAAAATGAGCTGAAAATGACGGCCTTTGTCACCGGCAGGAACCTTGAATTGAGTCCGGTACCAGTAAGGTTTCTTCCAGGGATTGGGGTTATTGGGAAGGTGACTGAACTGTTCCAGATTATACTTTTTATTAAACTCATCTGATGCATCTGGAATAAGCATATTGTTCATTCCGGAATACGGATCGGGATAAACCCCGTTCGCGACCAGTCCGGTCAATACGGTTGACGGTACCTTTACAGGAAACCAGTAAAAATCCGGATTGTAACCGGCGGATGATATTTTTTCTCCTGCATCTTCAACCAGGGCAGAAGATTGCAGTTCAAAACTGACCAGCTTTACCTGTTTAACCGTTCCTGTCTGGGATTTAACAGGAACGATATTGAAAAGGCAAAGACAGACCAGAACTAATGTTATTCTATTCATAATCTGAAGGTTAATTTAGATATCTCATATTTGATAAAGTTTTTCAACTTTTAATTAAAATGCTATGAAGTTTGTTCCGGAACGTTCAATTCATCATATATTTTCCCGGAATCTTCATCATGAATATTCTCCCTCCTGTACAAAATATTTCCGATCATCATAAGTAAAATTGTCATCAATATTACCAGTGTTACAACCTCTTCGCTTATAAGTGGAATCCTTGAGGCAACCGGTATACTCAGAAAAAGAAGAATTGTCACCAGTCCACGGGGCGAAAAAAACAAAGGTTATTTTATGTAAAAGAAAGGCCAGAGCGGAAGTGATCAGGACAGCAATAATAATAGTAAGTAGTCCCTTAATAGTAAAGCTTATTAAACCATATCCGATTGAATTGCCATAAATAAGTATGAAATCAAATACAAGTATCCCGATTACATCTGATAAAGAGCTTTCATAAACAATAAATTCCTTTTGTTCCTGATTGAGATTGCTGGTGGAGGAAATTGCAACAGCGCTGCTGATAATTCCAAAAGGTATTGCATTTAACAGTGAATCAATCAGCTGATATCCCAGAAACTTCACCATAATAAAAGACATGACAGCTGCAAAGAGTGTAAAAAGGAAAAATGCAGCAGAGGCAGATTTGATTATTAATCCAAATTTATGTTTCCCCAGTTTTAAATCAAGGCTGGCCTCCATTACTATAAGGATCAGACCAAGTGTACCAATAACCGGCAGGAGAGGTTTCATATCCGGAATTTTAAATCCTGTTGTGTTAACCAGTATCTGGATTCCTATACCCAATCCTATAAGCAGTATGACTCCGGGGATCTTTGAATATTTGCTCGTGATGTCAAACAGGTAAGCAAGCAGAACCAGCAGGCAGAGTACTAATATTATATAGTCTGTCATGGAATTACATTCGTTTTTACAGATTATGTATTAAATGTTTCCCGCATAAATTTAGCATATTGTAAAATGCATTGACCTGCCGCTTATCAAATAATTAACTTAAGTTGCCGGCTTTTCGTTCAGGTACTTTCCTGTAAGCTTTCATTAGCCCTGCCACGCTTCACACCCGATCTTTCTATATTGAATAAATGTGCATTGTTTCTTTATTAATCACAACTATTTCATTGACTGTCTTTTTGGGGGAAATTACCGGGTCAGGACCATTCCATTGTTTCTCAGAAGAATTAACCAGTAAATAAGCTTTTTCTATAAATGTTACAGGCAGGTGTTTTTCCACCATTTGATCACTGAAATTCAGGTAGGCAATGATCCTGTTTTCATTGTACCACCTTTCAACTGTAAACACCTTACCGTTATGATCAATTCGAATATTATTCTTACTGAATTGCTTTAAGACCGGATGATTTTTCTTCAGTTTAATGAGGGTTTTATAGTAATTATACATTGCTTTTGAATCGTCACCGGATAATGGATCAGATGTCAGCTTACTCCGGATGAATGTTTCAACGTCAGAAGGATCCGGTGCAGGAGTTACATCTTCGGAATAAAAGGATTTGAACTCGTTTTGTCTTCCCTCGCGAACAAGCTTGTTCAATTTCTTATCGTTATGGTCAACAAAATAGAGAAAAGGCCTGCGCTCCCCGTATTCTTCACCCATGAACAACATGGGAAGGAAGGGACTTACAAATACCGTTCCGGCAATGACCTTCAGCATTTCAAAACTTACCAGCGTACTCAATCTTTCACCAAACTTTCTGTTCCCGGTCTGATCATGATTTTGCGAAAATACAACAAACTGATAGCCCTGGTTTGCCAGACTGGAATTTCCGAAGCATTGTTTTCTGTATTCAGAATACTGTCCGTCAAAAGCATATCCGTTTTTGAATGCTTTGGCCAGCATTTCCGGATTGGTAAAATCGAAGTAATAACCTTTTTTTTCTTCGGTTGCCAGAGCATGGATCCCATGATGAAAATCATCGTTCCATTGAGCATCCAGACCATATCCACCAGCTTTAATGCCGGTAATGTATCTGCTGTCATTAAGGGCCGATTCAGCAATGAGGTAATGTTTACGTCCAGTTCTTTCATTTAATTTCTCAACCTGTTCAGCCAGCTCCTGAATGATATGCCTGGCACTAAAATCATATATGGCATGGACGGCATCCAGGCGCAATCCATCTATATGGAAACTTTCGAGCCACATGACAGCGTTTTGCAGTACATAATTTCTTACACCATCTGCGTAGTTGTCATCATAGTTTATAGCCTTACCCCATGGGGTTCTATAACGATCTGTAAAATAAGGTCCAAAATCGCCAAGATAATTCCCTTTCGGTCCGAGATGATTGTAAATTACATCAAGAATAACAGCTATACCTTTAGTGTGGCAGGTATCGATCAGCTTCATCAATCCTTCGGGTCCTCCATAAGAATGTTGGACTGCAAAAGGATAAGCCACATCATATCCCCAGTTACGTTTTCCGGGGAATTGTCCGACCGGCATTAATTCAATGGCATTAATTCCTAAATCAAGCAAATAATCAAGTCTGCGGATAATTCCTTTAAAATTTCCTTCTGCCGAAAATGTCCCCGTATGCAATTCGTAGAAAATCATACATTCAAGAGGAATATTCATCCATGAGCCGTCGGTCCAGTTGAATTGTTTCAGATCTTTTACTTCCGAAGGGCCAGATAACCCATCAGACTGACTTTGCGAAGCGGGATCGGGGCGTACCTGTGAGCCATCAAGCCTGTATTGGTAAAGTGCACCATTTGAGACGCCTTCAACAGTTGCAGACCAGTAACCGTATTCATCACAGTTCATAGGTACTGTTTTATTCATGGGATGAAGGATAACAACTTCCACTTTTTTTCGCAACGGCGCCCAGACAGTAAACCTGCATGAGTTGTCTGATATTTCCGGGCAGATATTTATCATATTTTTTCACTTACCAGTGAAGAAAAAAGTACAAGACTGCGGGGAGCAATCAGGTAAGTATAAATGTTTTGCATGAGGATTCCGGTTTGAATATTTGTACAAATCGCTTGATCCTGTTTTAGCGAATGGAACACATTCTGCTGATACCAGAAGTATTTTTAGTGAGCCTGCCATTCGTCAACTTCTAATGAGCAGGTAGCTTAAGTTCAATCGATTCTTTGGAGCCAAATGTTAAGCTTACAACAAGCGTAAGGTATTCTCTGAGATGACGGGTTATCAAATAGTTATCTAAAACAAATTGGTGTGCATTTTTCCCCATCCTCTTCATAGTACCAGGATGCTTCAAAAGATAACGAACACGGATTGCGGCTCCTTCCGGTGTACTAACCCTAAATCCGGTATAATGATCAATAACCTGCAGTTTAATACCTCCTGTATCACCGCCAATTACTGGTTTGCCTTTCCATAATCCTTCGGTAACTGTAAGCCCGAAACCTTCTTTAAGGGATTTCTGTATAATTATATCCGATCCCCTCTGCAAAGCATTAATTGCCCTGTGGGCATCCGGAGGCAGCTCAAGAATGTGTATATCGGGATCATTCCCGGCAAATGTTTTTACTTCCTGCAGTACCTGTTTACCTTCCGGGTCATCCGATGCACCCCCCCCGGCTAAAACCAACTGTATCGGGACATAGTTCTTAATTAACCGATAGCTTTGTATAACACCAATCGGGTCTTTAAACCGGTCGAAACGGGAAACCTGGGTCACTACGGGAGAATCACTGTTTATTCCCCACGAATCCAGAAAATCCGATATTTCCTTTTTCGGAAGTTCGATATTTTTATCGCTTAAAGGATCTATACTTGGGGGGATTAAATATAAAGGGTGCGAAAGTGGCTGAGCAAAGTCTGAAATTGACCATATACTGGCGTCGTAGTCTTTTATATATTCCCGCAAATACTTCCATACCGGGCGATAGGGATGGCTCACATCTATATGACAGCGCCATACCCATTTACCTTTCCTTTCTTTACAAAAATTCAGCAATGGTGCCGGTTGAGGATCGTGTATAAATACAATATCTGCTTCTTCCAGCTTCTTCTTTAATCTTTCAAAATTCTGAAGGTTAGTTCTCTCATAAGCAGACAGGAGCGAAGGAGAAATATCATCCCGGTCGCCTTGCAGGGAATTATGCATTTTCTTGGTACACTGGTAAAAATCCTTTTCACCTGTAATAATTTCCCAATCAGCATTTATCCCCAATTCTATTTTTAAGGGAATAAGACGGTTTAAAATTTCCGCCACACCTCCACCTTCCTTTGTTGAATTAATATGAAGGATCTTCATCCCTTTCAAAGGATTTGCCAATTGTCTCAGATGATCAATCACCTCATTTCCTACTACATGCGCGTATTGTTCAAGCAGACTTTCCATCAGACCTTCTTTTAAAGTAATTATGAAAAACAAAATTTATTTCCTGACGAAGCTCATTTAAAGTTGTAAAAGACGGATCAATATTATCAAGACCTTCTATCAGACCCTGGTATTTATCACCAAATCCCGCAAGCCAGACAGAAAAATCGTTTTTGTTTCCCGGAGTTCTGCGGCGGGAATCAATAAAATGATAATATATACTTCCAAGGGACATATTTGGAATTATCTTAAGAAAATCTTTTGGATCCCTTTGACTTACACCTGTATCGAAAATCACAATCTGTGAACGGATAAAGTGGAATTCCTGTCCGGTTTTCACCCAGGGAACATGATCCGATGTATACAAGCGTTCTTCAATAATTTCGATAACCTCCCTGCGAAGATCTTCTATATCCTTGAAAACATTGGGGTCGATAATAGAAAGCTGTTCTGAAATTTTAGAATCATGCAGATAACGTGAGGCCCACATGGCAAAATCGTTTTGAAATTCCGGATCATCAAAATGAGGATTCAGAAGCCCACCCCAAAAATGATAATAAAGACACCCGGGATGGATATATTTCAACTGGTCCCTCAGTTCCCTCAGGTTTTGCGCTTTTTCACCTGTTGCAATCGCAATAAGTGCACAATCCATAATATTAAAGGTTTGATTAACCATATGTTTATCCTTTTTAAAGAAAATATCTAATACTTATTACCTGATCATTTTCTTATTTTTTATCGACATAATTGAAATATGCATTTTTCTTATAGTATATTAATGAAACAACTCTTATATGTAATTGTTATGCAATGTAGTATCAACTTCAAAAATCTGTAAGTATTTACAGATAAATATATATAAATCTTTATAAAAGATGAATATTTTTGACTATGATGCAGTACAAAAATCAAGACAGCAAAAGTTATCAATAAAAGAAGATCAGCATAATAAGTGATTTTTAGCAGACAAAAAGACAATAAAGGTAATTATGTTCAGAATTCGAAAAATAACTAATCCCTGCCTCGAAAGTACGATCTTTTTTTATGGGATTTTACGAAGAGATATTTTGAATTTCAAATATATTAAGATTTCAACCGCACAAGACGTAATTTTATACTGATAATGATCCCGCCATAATAGTATTCTTTCATATTCTTACAGGTGACTTCTTTGAACCGGCACTGGTGAAAAGCTGATTTTTTATTATCTTGCAATCTCAAACAGTGATAACTTGACACTGGTATTTTAAATTTGTTCGGAGTTTTTCTACAGGCACTGATTTCATTCAGGATTTATCGATCATAAGCATTAATCGGTATCCGGTAAATAAAAGGAAACCGAAGGACTGACAACTTCAAATGGACAGTATTTTAATAATAGAATAATTATAACTATGGAAGAAACAATTAAAAATTGGTATGATCTTATTATTCCATGGCTCCTGTCTCACGGTATTAAGATCTTAATTGTTGCCATTGCTGCTTTTCTGTTAGATAAAATTCTTGCCAAAATAATCATAAAAACCGTAAGAGTGGCCGTTAAAGCAGACAGTACATCATCAGAAGAATCGGAAA
>CAZKMH010000177.1:0-7569 GCA_964553395.1 uncultured Rikenellaceae bacterium
ATTTGAGTGGTTAGTTCCAAATATTTTTCAATGATCAAAGCAAGGAAACAAATTAATACGTGAGCTCTGATTGCATGAATTCTTACAACACTATCACAGTTTCAAGGCAACTTCTTCTAATATGGTTAATAAACATAAAAAGTAAATATTCTAAGCAAATCTATTTATCAAATAATCCGGTATTACCTTTCTCCCATAGAGTCATTAATCTACTAACTATCCCCGGATTTGCTGATGCAATATTATTTGTTTCGTTAGGATCATTCCGATGGTCATAAAGTTCTATTATCGGCTCCTGCTTTCTGAAATATTTTGTAAGCCGGTATCTTTCAGTACGCATTGATATTCCATTTTGATAATAACCAAATGCGACATTCGGCCATTCTGCTGCAGGATTATTTAATAGTGACTTCAAACTCTTTCCATTAGTTTCAGCCGGCATTTTTAGTCCGCATAAGTCTATAATAGTAGGATATATATCAACAGAACTAACAATTTGACCTAGTTTTATTCCACCTTTTTTTCCGGGGACTTTAATTATAAAAGCACTCTTTAATGCCCGCTCAAAAATAGTATGCTTACCCCACACTAGTTGGTCACCTAAATGCCAACCATGGTCACCCCAAATAACGACTATTGTATTATTTGCCAATCCAAGTTTATCAAGTTCGTTCAGGACTTTCCCTATTTGTGCATCCGAATAACTTATACAAGAAAAATAAGCATGTCGAAGTTTTCTTGCATAGGCATCCGTCACCTGTCCATTTAAGGATGCTTCTTCGTCACCTGACAGATAACCGTTAAACTCTGAGCTATTATTCAAGCTAGCTCTATTTATGTTTGCTGGAATATATGGATTAGGAGACAATGGCAATTTATTTTCATCGTACAGATCCCAATATTTCTTTGGCGAATTAAAGGGAAGGTGGGGTTTAAAAAACCCAACTGCTAAAAAGAAGGGATTCTTCTTTTTTGACAATTCAGTTAGCTTTTTCACTGCTAATTCAGCTGTATATCCATCAGGATAACCCAGGTCATCCACATTTCCTATCTCATATGGTTTCACAATCTTATTCATGCTCTGTCTGTTGCTGCCATCAGCATAGCCAAAAAAGGCATTCCAACCAGTACCCCATTTGCCTGAATCAAATAGCATCTCATCCCAGCTATGGGGAAGTTCATACTCAGAACCGACAGGATCATTATAACCATACAGAAGACCATCTACATAATGGCTTATCTTACCAATACCAACAGTATAATACCCATTTCGTCTCAAGTGGTGAATAAATGTCTCAGGCAAATCTGATTCCTTTTTTCCCGAGATGTAAGTCCGGCATGCTTCATTACTCAGATAACCTGTTGTTTGCGGAAACATACCTGTTAGCAGACAGCACCTTGAGGCGCCACTGGTAGGAACCTGAGTAAAATGGTTTGTAAAGATGTAAGCACTTTCAGCTAATCGATCTATGTTAGGAGATTTTATGTATTTGGCTCCATAACAACCAAGCTCAGGGCGTAAATCGTCAACGCAAATGAACAGAACATTTGGTTGTTCCTTATCTTGAATTTCTTCAGTAAATGCATGTGGTTCAGGAGTGCCAAAAAAACACCTCAAAATGTAAGTAAGCAACAATTTTATCATGATGTTTTTATAATAACAAATTATTCTTCAGATGACTTCCCGGATGGTACTTTTAAATCCAGAATCTCAAAAGAAAACTTCTAGTAGCCAGTATTCTGCAGGAAATCACCAGGGTTTGAGACCCTGTCAATCTGAGTCTGGGGAATTGGCCTGAGCAAATGAAAAGTCTGAATATTTGGGGCTGCATCTAAATTATACAGTTTTACACGGTCAATAAGTGTACCAGTTCTTTTCAGATCAAACCATCGGAATCCTTCACCTGCCAATTCTTTTGCACGCTCTTCCAAAATAAAGTTCAGGTTTATATCCCCGGCAGTTACAGCCATTTCAGTTTCTTTTCCCGGGATAATTGCTCTTGCTCTAAGGTCAGTAATGTATTGTGCTGCATCATCATTTCTGGCCTGACTCATAGCTGCCTCAGCTGCAACAAGATACATCTCAGCAAGTCTGATAACAAAATAATCTCTGCTTCCATCTGCTGCATTCACATCAAGTCTCTGATTGTCGTAGAATTTTTTGAACAGACATGGCCAGAGCCTTCTGCTGTCGCCTCCGATTTCAAGTTTACTGGTTTGGGTCCTTACATCCTCACCATTATAATCAATATACCAGTATGGAGCTGTACTCTGAACAGCATCGGCAACAGGATGAATAACTATTCTTATTGATGTATCGCCCGGGTTTATTGTTTGCCCATTAATTACACCAGTTTTATTAGCAAACCATTCTGTTTTAAACGAAGCGTCAAATCGTGCATCAGAAGATGGGTCCCACATATCCAAAAAGTAATTTGTAGGCATTATCCTCTGGAAAGGTCTTCCGTTTTCAATATCTCTTATCATTGCCGGATTCCTTGTATAATCCCAGTTAAAATAAAGAAAACTCGAATTACCACTACCATTATTCAGCGGATCGGTACTATACTGCACAGACCAGATTACTTCATTATTTCGTTCATTTGTTAAATCCCAAAGAATATTCAGGGGGACCAGCGAGTAGTTATAATTGTCAATTACATTTTTGGCATGAAGTTCCGCATCAGCCCAGAGACCAAGTGTGAGTTGCACTCGGGCAAGCAAAGCTTCGGCAGCACCTTTATTCACCCTTCCATATTCTACATTGGTTGTTGACGGATCTGGCAAATTAGCTAATGCATATTCAAGATCAGGTAAAATGCCATCATTGTAAATAGTTGCAGCCGATGTATGATACGCTTCCGTAACAACACCGGCACTTTCCTCGAGAGTGAAATGGACGTCACCCCATAGCTGCACTAAGATTAAATAATAATGTGCTCTTAAAAAACGAGCTTCACCTATGGCTACAGCTTTTTCTGCATCAGTCATGTCGGCAACATCAGGTGTCCTACCGATTATACTGTTACACTGGTTAATTCCCTTATAAAAAGAATCCCAGATTTCCTGCAAAAAAGCACTTGTCCCTTTAAGGTTTTGATCATAATTATTAAATGATGGGTAGTTTACATTTCCACCAAAACCATTTGTCATAATATCAGTTCCTGCCTCTGTAAGAAAGAATAAACCTTCTCTTCCGTAAAAATCACGTAATGGAGGATAACAGGCCTTGAGTCCATCTCTTATACCAATTGCTGTGGAATAATAACTATCAGCAGTTGCCAAACTTACAGGATCTTCTGTTAACAAATCAGTACATGCACTTTGAGATAGAATTAAAACAATTAATCCTGATTTTATTGTTAACCTCACAATATCTTTTATATATGTTTTCATAGTTCCCTTATTTTTAAAATTTCAGATTAATTCCAACAAAATAAGTTGCAGCAGATAATGCGCTTCCTGTTTCAGGATCAGTTAGTTTAAACGGAGACCATATAACAGGATTTGTAGCTGAAAAATAGACTCTGAAGGCTGAAACTGCATCAGTTCTAATAAGACTTTTTGCAAAATCATATCCTAAAGAAATATTCTTAATTTTCATAAATGAACCATCAAAATAATTCAATGATGATGCATATATTATCTGTTTTCCCTGAACCGGTTGAGGAAATTCGTTACTTGGATTGTTTGGTGTCCAGTAGTTGAAATTTAGTGCTGCACGTCTTCCTTCCCAGTTGTTACCGCTTAAACTATAGAAGCTGGTGTTAAGCATTTGCCCTTGTCTTGCATAAAGCAACATTGAAAAATCAAATCCCTTGAAAGTAACCTTATTTGTCAGTCCGCCGGTCCATTTAGGATTTGTTGATCCGAGAACAGATCTGTCGTCGCTATTTATCAGACCATCGGGTTGTTTGGTCAGGACTCCCTCTGCATCTCTCCCATTCACGTCCCTAATCTTTATCTGACCCGGTGCCTGTCCTACAAGAGCAGCCTCTGTTGCTTCATCTGTCTGCCATATCCCATCAAACACATTATCGTAAAATGAATTAATGGGTTCCCCAATAAACCATTCATTACCAATATCATCAGTGTAGCCATTAAAAAGTTGCACAATCTCTTCCTTATTTGAAAAGAGATTCATTTCAACATCCCATTTTAAACCTGATGAAGCACTCAGAACATTCGCAGATAATGTGAGCTCAAATCCCCTGTTTCTTGTTGCGCCAATATTTTCAATTACACTTGTAAAACCTGATGTAGTTGGCAGCAACCTTTGAAGTAGCAAGTCATTAGTTTTTGTATCATAGACTTCCATGGTTCCTGAAATTCTATCCTTCCACAGTCCAAAATCAAGCCCTACATTCAAAGTTCCGGATATTTCCCATCCTAATTCCGGATTAGCTATACCATTAAGCTGATATCCAAATGCCGCATTATCCGCGAAAACGTAGTCTGATCTGGTCAGTCCTCCCTGAGTCTGATATGGGCTTATGGCTGTATTTCCGACGGATCCATAGCCGACCCTCAGTTTAAGAAAAGATAAAACTGGAACACTCTGCATGAAATTCTCTTTTGTAATTATCCATGCTATGGAGGCTGCTGGGAAAAATGCCCATTTATTTCCTTCAGCCAGGCGTGATGATCCATCAGCTCTTCCTGAAGCAGTAATAAGATATCTGTCCTTGAATTTATAGTTAATCCTACCCATATATGATAACAATCCCCATTCAGTTAACTGGCTGCTGATACCGGTTATAGTTTCTGAAGAACCTAAGTCATAAAAAGTTGACCGGGTAATTGGAATTCCTTTCGCCGAAAGAGATGAGCTTTCAGTAGAATTAAACTGGGAACTAAAGAGTCCCACCACATTAAAATTATGATCTCCAATAGTTTTATTATATGACAAAATGTTTTCAATAGTATAGTTGAATACGTTTGAATTATTAACCGATCCTGTAGGAGTATCTCCTGCATAATCACCTTCAAACCGACCCCTTCTGCTATAGAGCATATCTATACCAAAGTTTAATCGATATTTCAGGTCGGGCAGAATTTCATACTCGCCGTACATATTTGAGAACATCCGAAAACCTTTGTTTTCATCAACATACTGATTGGGTGCAAAATTAACCAGCGGTGATGAAATGAGTGCTTCATCAGGATTTGGATATGCAATTACCTCTCCCTCATCATTATAGGCTTTTGTTAAAGGAACATACCTAAGAGCATTCTCAGTAGGATCAGTCATACTGTTTCTTAAATCCTTTGATGTTGTCAGGCTTAAGCCAACTTTTAGTTTTTTTGTTAATGTGGCATCAAGATTTGCTCTAAGTGAATATCTGTTGTAATCGGTCTTCTTTATTAGACCCTTTTCATCATAATAACTTCCTGAAAGATAATAACTTAACTTATCATCACCACCACTGGCAGAAAGCTGGTATTCTTTTTGGGTACCATTTCTGTAAATTTCATCCAGATAATTTGTCTCTACTCCATTTATATAATTATCATAAAGAACACCCAATATTACCTGGTCCTGACTATTGTCTGTCTTACTAAGACTATTTGCAACTCTTTTATATTCAACAAATTGCTGGCTATTCATATGATCAAAGTCTGCAATCTGATTCTTGAGTCCATAATATGTGTCAAAACTGATCCTTGCCTTTCCCTTACCACCATGTTTTGTAGTAATAAGAATAACTCCATTCGCACCTCTTGATCCATAAATTGCAACGGCGCTGGCATCTTTCAATACTTCCATTGATTCAATGTCGCCGGGATTAAAATCATTAATCTCCTGAGAAGTAGGTATCCCGTCAACCACAAAAAGAGGGTCATTGCCTGCAGTTATAGAACGATTACCCCTTATACGGATGGTTTGACTTGAGCCAGGGGTTCCATTACTTTCAATTATATCAACACCTGCTAATTTGCCCTGAGCCTGCCCCAGCACACTGGAGGTTTGAATGGAACTCAATTCGGCAGAAGAAACAGAAGATATAGCTCCTGTTAAATCACTCTTTTTAACTGTTCCATATCCAATAACAATAACCTCTTCCAAACCTATCGCCGACTCAGTCATGGTTACGTTAATCCGGGCTGATTCACCAATTGTTACAGTTTGTGGATTCATCCCAATGAATGTGAAGGTAAGGCTTGAAGATCCCGGGGGAACACTAATAGTATATTTACCTGAAATATCTGTTGTCGTTCCAATATTTGTTCCGGTAACAACAACATTTACACCAGAAAAAGGAGATCCAGACCGGTCAGTAACAGTTCCGGTAACCTGTTTCTGCTGGAATTCATTCCCTGTTGATAAGTTAATTATTCCATTTTTAGCGGAAAGAGTTAATGCATTTGAAATACAAAGTAGTATAATCAGAAATTTAGTTAACAGTTCCTTCAATGGCAATCTAATTGTTGGTTTTAAGTAAAACCATAAAAAAACATTTTTTTTCATAGTTAGGGTGGTTAATATTAAAGAATTGGTTTTCGCTTCTCTTCGTAGTAATTCCAAAATGGAGAGTTCAGTATTTCTATGACTTAACTGTTCTGCTTTAATTTCATAGGCATACGTGTTTAAAATTATAATTAAGGGCACCTCTATTAACTTCTTTTTTTGGTGCTGTTGTTTGACACAAATATATTGAATGGATTCTAACCGGATTAATTCCTAAACTTAAAATTAAACATAAAAATTGACTTTTTCTCTTGTCATTAATCTTACGGCGTTCAGGTTTAGTTTTAAGGATGAGATTTTTCGATTTTTATCTGGATTCTTCCCTGATATTTTCACGATAGCTTTTACTTTTGACTCAAAATCTACCGTCGGGACAAACCTTTCCCATTCTTATAATTGACTATCAGGAGATATGTTTGGAATAATGAGATTTATACAGAAATGAATGGTAACGCTTTACCGGCTAAATATAACGCGGATCTCTTTCGTCGTGTATACAGTTACTAGCTGATGATAAGAGGTTTAGCTGGCTATCAAGCTCATTATATAAAAAGCATGATTTATGAAACCAGGGGAAAATTGAGAGAATCATTTAATTCAGTTATGGGAGCACTGGATTTAGATCCAGCAGAGTCTGAGGCAATGATGATGATTGCATTCATGTATGTAATGATAAGGAAACCAGAAAAAGCGAAACCATATGCAAAAAAAGCTATTATAATTGATCCGTTAAACCCGCTCATGTATTTCGGAGATTGGTGGGTTAGTTTATCGGAAGGCAAGTTTGATGTGGCACTTGATACATCTAATAAAATGAGGCAATTGACTTATTAGAAAGAGCTACAAAGGATATATTCATTAACTATCCATTCTTTTCTAAGATTGATCCCTTTCTGGAAAACATCCGTGGTGAGGAGCGGTTCAAAAAGTTAATGGAACGGGTGAAATACGAATGGGAGAACTTTGAAGTATAAAGTAGTTTTTATCTATTAACGCATTATATATCTTCTGCCAATCGCCTGATACGGTCTGCTTCTTCAACAAGTGGTGCCAATTGCTCAGCTTTTTCATTGAGACGCGTAAGCGGCTCCTTTAAGCGT
>CAZKMH010000178.1:0-7528 GCA_964553395.1 uncultured Rikenellaceae bacterium
ATCCTTCGTGGGACAGAAATTGGCAAACATATCACCGCGTCCATATTGATTTTCGGGCCATATTCTCAATGGTTCCGGATAATTGTAATTTGTCGGGAACGACATCATCACGACTCCTGCATAGTCACTGTCGATCTCACCCTGTACGATGCACCATCGTGCGGTGCTTCCGTCGGCATCTTTCCTTGTTTTTCCTTCCGAGGTCAGGACCATGCTGTTTTTATTTGTCCATTTTTCAGTAGTTCGCCATCCCAGTCCTGCATAGCGGTACTCGAGAAGCTTAACGGGGCTTTCACCGGCACAATTGAGCTGGATATAAAAGTCTACAATGAAGTATTCCCGGTTACCCCCGGGAGCATATACCCTCACGCTCTGAAGCTCTTTCATGGCTATCTTTTCTCCACCACCTTTTTTAAATACCACATGATCATGCAAAGCTCCGAACTCGGAAAAAACCGGTCCGTTCTCAACTGATACAAAATCTGCAAAACGAACCGTTCCCTGTTTTGAATTTATATTCCAGAAATCAATCGTATCTCCTTCATAAGCCACATGGGTCCATGGATTCCAGATACCGTAATGATGATAATGATCGCGGGGCTGAATGCGTGTCAATTCCTGGCCATGAGGTGACCACAGGGGATGGATGAATCCGCTTCTCTTATATGCGGTGTCGACTCCTTTTGGCGGATATACTGTTTTAAACCAGTACTGAAGGAAGTTGCTGGTCCCTTTATGAATTGTCAGCGCACCATCTTTGGCCGTGGCGGTTATCCATTCCTGTACTTTTGGTTTGCCCTGAACGAGCTCAAATATATACCTGGCGCCCGGGGCTGTACCGGTCATAACAACCCAGTGAAGCTTACGCGGATCACCCTGTTCGATCTGAAATGGGATCTCATTCCTTTTAGCGCCTGCCACCTCCAAAAGGCTCAGCAAACTGTCTGTAACATACGTAACATCATCAAGATCAACGGTTACAGGAATATCCATCCCTGAGGTTGCCATTGGAAATGTTACTTCAAAGGAAGCGATCTTCTGACTGAAACCGGTTGTGAATAATAGAGATAGTACAACCACCGATACAAATCTGCCAAATATTATTCTGCTCATTTTATTTTAAAATTTAACTGAGAATTAAAATTTCATTAAAACTAAATATTTTTTTTCAATTCAAGATGCAATCGGTTGCAGTTTTTACCTCAAAAGTTTCCTGATTTGCCTATTTAGTTTAATTTTGTGAATGTTATGAGAAACACCAGGGAAGTCACCATTTATGATGTTGCCAAGGCTCTTCACATATCGCCCTCAACAGTCAGCAGAGGCTTAAAAAACCATCCCCACATAAGGAAGGAAACCTGTGATAAAATAAAGGCACTTGCCCATGAAATGGGCTATCAGCGCAATAAATTCGCCAGCAGCCTTCGAAAAATGAGGACCGAAACAATCGGGGTCGTTGTGCCAAAGCTGAATAGTTACTTTATGGCTACTGCGATAGCAGGTATGGAGAAAGTAACGAATCAGTCAGGCTATGGCCTGATAATCAGCCAGTCACAGGAGTCAGCCAGACAGGAAGTATCGTGTGTTTCAACCCTTTTCAACAGCCGGGTGGACGGACTTCTTATTTCACTCGCCTTTGACACTGAGAAACTGGACCATTTCAACATTCTGTTCAAAAAAGATATTCCCGTCGTATTTTTTGACCGGGTGGCGGAGTGCAAGGGATGCATGACCGTTGTGATCGATAATTATAAAGCTGCCTATGAACTGACCACCCACCTGATTGAACAGGGATGCAGGAGGATAATCCACCTGGGAGGCAACCTCCTCCGGAATGTCTATTCAGAACGCTTCAGGGGATACAAACAGGCTCTGGCCGACAACGGGATTAAATATGACAGCAATCTGCTTATAGTCAGTGAACTTAATAACCAGGCAGGGATAGATGCCGCAAAAGCAATATTGAAAATGAAGTCCCGTCCCGATGGTTTGTTCACCGCTAATGACACTTCCGCCGTTGCGGCGATCTGCGAGCTTCAGAAGGAAGGGCTGAACGTGCCGGAAGATATAGCTGTGGGCGGATTCAATAATGAACCGGTTAGCCAGGTAATCAAACCCAATCTGACAACTATTGACTACCCGGCCAGAGAAATCGGAGAGATTGCCGCCACCTCACTTATAAGCAAGCTTGAAAATTCAGAAGCCGCCAGTTTAAGTACAATTGTGCTGAAACATAAGTTAATTGTACGTGAATCAACTTTGAAGAATATATAACTCATATGGTGGGGAAATAATATATTTTAACATAATTCTATATGCAACTACTTGGAATTGATCTTGGAAGCTCTTCAGTAAAAGCTTCAGTAATTGACGGTGAATCAGGCAAATGCCTGGCTACTGCATTCTATCCGAAAGATGAGATGAAGATCATCGCTGAAAAACCGGGCTGGGCTGAACAGGATCCCGCAACGTGGTGGTCTAATCTGAAGGCCTCAATTGCTGACTGCAACCGTCAGCTGGGATTGCAAAAAAAGGAGATAGGAGCGATCGGCATCTCCTACCAGATGCACGGTCTTGTAATTCTTGATAAGGATTTTAAAGTGTTGCGACCGTCAATTATCTGGTGCGACAGCAGAGCCGTGGAATACGGGGAGAAGGCTTTTGAAAAGCTTGGCAGGGATTATTGCCTTGGCCATCTGCTGAATTCCCCGGGTAATTTTACGGCTTCAAAGCTCGCCTGGGTTAAAGAAAACGAACCTGACATTTTCAAAAGGATCCACAGGATAATGCTTCCCGGAGATTATATTGCCCTGAGGCTTACGGGTGAGGCAGTCACAACATTTTCCGGACTTTCAGAAGGAATCTTCTGGGATTTTGCTGAAAACAAGGTATCAGATAGTCTGATGAAGTATTATGGCTTCAATAATGAACTGATTCCCAAAATAGTGGCATCATTTTCGGACCAGGGAAAACTTACCCGGTCAGCTGCCGGGGAAATGGATCTGCCTGAGGGAATTCCAGTATCGTACCGGGCAGGCGACCAGCCTAACAATGCATTATCACTGAATGTGTTCAATCCGGGAGAGGTGGCTGCAACTGCAGGTACATCAGGAGTTATTTATGGTGTTACCGATAAGAAAAAATATGATCCTCAGTCAAGGGTCAACACTTTCCTGCACGTCAATCATACACAATCAGATCCCAGGTTAGGTGTTCTTTTATGCATTAACGGAACAGGGATACTTAACTCGTGGCTCAGGCGTAATGCGGGTAATAATATTCCTTACGATTCGATGAATGAACTTGCCGGAAAAATAAAACCCGGATCGGATGGACTTTCAATACTGCCTTTTGGAAATGGAGCTGAGAGGATACTTGGTAATAAGGATGTCGGTGCCCGTATACTGGGACTCAACTTCAACACACATACCAATGCCCATCTATTCAGAGCAGCTCAGGAAGGAATCGTTTTTTCGATAAGGTATGGATTCGACATCATGAAGGAGACAGGCATCACTCCATCAGTGATAAGGGCAGGTGCTGCAAATATGTTCCGGAGTCCGGTCTTCAGGGAAGCATTATCGTGCATTACAGGAAGTGAAATTCACCTCTATAATACCGATGGTTCAATCGGTGCAGCACGTGGCGCAGGTGTCGGTTGCGGATACTATAAATCTGTAAAAGAAGCATTTGCAGGGCTCAAAGAAGTAGGGGTAACTACACCCGACAAAGCAAAAACAGATGCATATGATGAGGCTTATTCAAAATGGATGAAATATCTGAAGGAAGTTTAACTTTAGGATCATAAAGATTCACTTATTAAAAATCAATAATATGGCTAACAAAAGCAAAAAAGAGTATTATCCCGGAATAGGGAAAATCAAATTTGAGGGTAACAAATCAAAAAATCCTCTTGCATTCAAATGGTACAATCCCGATCAGGTTGTATCAGGGAAAAAGATGAAAGATCATCTTCGTTTTGCGATTGCATTCTGGCACTCATTCTGCGGTGACGGTACCGATCCTTTCGGTTCGGCGACACATTGTTTCCCATGGGATGATGTCAAAGACAATGACGATCAGATAAGGATGAAGCTCGATGCCGCCTTTGAGTTCTTTACCAAAATAGGGGCAGGTTATTACTGTTTTCATGATGTCGATGTTGTCGGCAACGGATCTGTTCTTGAGATTGAAAAGCGTCTCGATAGGTTCGTACCTTTGATGAAGAAGATGCAACAGCAAACCGGAGTAAAGCTATTGTGGGGAACCGCCAATCTTTTCTCGCACCCCCGCTATATGAACGGAGCTGCAACAAATCCTGATTTTTCTGTAGTTGCCAATGCAGGAGCACAATTGCGGAATGCCATTAATGCCACAATTGCCCTGGGCGGCGAGAATTACGTTTTCTGGGGCGGGAGGGAAGGTTACATGAGCCTTCATAATACCGATATGAAAAGGGAAGTGGATCATCTGGCTATGATGCTGTCGCTTGCAAGAGACTTTGGAAGAAAGAAGGGATTTAAAGGGACTTTCCTCATCGAACCGAAACCAATGGAGCCTACAAAACATCAGTACGACTTTGATGCAGCTACCGTTGTCGGATTCCTCAGACATTATGATCTTGAAAAGGATTTCAAGCTCAATATTGAAGTCAACCATGCAACACTGGCAGGACATACTTTTGCACACGATCTGCAGGTCGCAGCAGATGCCGGACTGTTGGGCAGTATCGACGCCAATAAGGGGGATTACCAGAATGGATGGGATACAGATGAGTTCCCGACCAATGTTTATGAGATCACCGAAGCAATGATGGTAATACTGCGGGCAGGAGGATTTATCCGGGGAGGGATTAATTTCGATGCCAAAATACGGAGAAACTCAACCGATATTGAGGATATTTTCATTGCTCATATCAGCGGCATGGACACATTTGCCAGAGCTCTTCAAATAGCTGATAAGATACTTAAGGAGAGTGACTACCTCAGCATGAGGAAGAGAAGATACACATCATTTGATAAGGGTACAGGAAAGGATTTTGAAAAGGGTAAGCTGACACTGGAAAACCTCAGGGAAATTGCAGCAAAAAGCGGGGAACCGGCAACCATCAGTGGCAAGCAGGAGCTGTTAGAGCAGCTGATAAATATGTATCTGACTTAAGGTCAGACAGATACTCAAATCGCCGAATAGATGATCTGCGCTCATCCGCGAGATCAGCGGGAAATAAAAAATTTCCTGCTGATAGCGCAGATTGACGCAGATTTTTATGGTTCAGCTCTGAGAGGTGAAGATTTCGAATTTGGGTGGATTTGCAATTGATTTTTTCACCTTGCACAATTCGGCAACATGAATTAATGAGGCTTTATATTTTTCAGGGAAGTCGGCGGGGAGTTTAATATCGAGCCTGATATTTACAGGCAGGCCGGTCTCCTTATCCCACTCATAGCTTTGAATGATCTTAATACCTTCAGCCGGAATATTACGATTATCACAAAACGACTTGACATAAATTCCTGCACAGGTTCCTATTGAAGCAAGATAGAGTTCAAATGGAGATGGTGCAGTATTTTCTCCGCCACTGTTGAGGGGCTGGTCTGTCTTAATAGAATGGGTTTGTGTATGAGCTGTGATAACTTTCCCCCCGTCAAATGTAATTTCCATGATTCCTTTGATTTGGTTTTGGTATACTCCTGCCTTTAAATACAGATAATAATATGCCTGTTCACCTGTTGGCAAACTGCAAAAATACATCAAATTTTTCTTCGTTAAATATCAGGAAGCTGTTACTTGCCTCTCATTAACATCAGCTGGAGATCCTCTTTAAGTGCAGCCAGGTCTTCCTCATGTTCCACTTCGTCAGTAATTATCTGAAGAACAATGTTATAGGTTACCGGATCTGCTTCCCGTGTGATATCAAGAAGCTTATTGTATGTCTGGATAGCGCATTGTTCACCCTTGATGTTCTGATTGAGCACTACTTCCACGTAATGATCGACAGGAGCATCATAGCCGCAGTTTGTTATTTTAAGCCATTCGGCAGGTGAAAGGACAGGTACTCCGCCGAGTTGTATGATACGTATTGCAAGTAATTCAGCATGTCCTAATTCTTCTGTTGCATGAAGCTGAAGTTCGCTGATCACAGCATCTTTCATAGGCCCTTTAACAACTTTAGCGCCGACCCAGTACTGGTAATAAGCCAGCCATTCATCGGATAAGGCTTTGTTCAGGAGGTTAAGTAACTCATTAACATCCATTTTTACGATTGATCTTCCAATTTCTGCCATAGTAATCTGATTATAGTGTTAAACTTTGAATTTGATGCCGAGTCCTTTTGCCACATCCGGAGCCAGGGCTTTGTCAGCTTTATAAAGGTGGGTAAGCTGCCGTGTGATTATCTCCTTCCTTTTAGGTCCGGATACTCCCTTTAAACCGCCTATAAAATTATTGACAGTATTTCGCCTCTCTTGTTCAGTCATAATCTTTCTAAATAGTATTCCTGGCTGTGTATAATAATCATCATCATTTTTGTTGCGGTCGTAAATATCAGCAACGTTTGAGTCAAGTTTCATTTCAGGCTCCTTCAGGTCCTTCGCGGCACCAATTCCGTCGAAGCTGTTAGGATAGTAATTAGGAGATGAGCCGCTGTTTCCATCAACTCTCATATAACCATCTCTCTGATAATTATTTACTGGGACAATGGGTCTGTTTACCGGTAGTTGTTCATAGTTTGCTCCAAGTCTGTATCTGTGTGCGTCGGGATAGGCCAGAAGTCGTCCCTGTAACATTTTGTCCGGTGAAAGGCTTATGCCATCAACCGTATGTGAAGGAGCAAATGCAGCCTGTTCAACATCAGCAAAATAATTGGCAGGGATTTCATTGAGTTCCATAACACCTGCATCTATAAGAGGAAATTCTTTGTGAGGCCATACTTTGGTCACGTCGAAAGGATTCCATTTAAACTTTTTAGCCTGGTCGTTAGTCATAACCTGGATTTTCAATGACCATTTGGGGAAATTTCCCTTTTCAATTGCTTCAACGAGATCTCTCTGGCTGTAATCAGGATCTTTGCCCTTTATTTCTTCAGCTTGTGGTCCTGTGAGTGTTCTGTTGCCCTGTTGTGTTTTAAAGTGGAACTTAACCCAGACTCTCTGGTTTTTCTTGTTGATCATTGAGAAGGTATGACTTCCGAATCCGTTCATGTGCCGGTATCCATCCGGTGTACCCCTGTCGCTGAAAAGTATCATTACCTGGTGGAGGCTTTCCGGATTCAGACTCCAGAAATCCCACATCATTGTCGGACTTTTAAGGTTAGTTTTCGGATCACGTTTCTGTGTATGAATAAAATCAGGGAATTTCTTTGCATCCTTAATAAAAAACACCGGAGTATTGTTACCTACAAGGTCCCAGTTTCCGTCTTCAGTATAAAATTTCACTGCAAATCCTCTGGGATCCCTTTCGGTATCAGCGCTTCCTTTTTCTCCGCCGACTGTGGAAAAAAGAACAAGGACCCGGCAGGAGTTCCCTATTT
>CAZKMH010000179.1:0-7484 GCA_964553395.1 uncultured Rikenellaceae bacterium
CATATGGAATAATGCTGGGATGGGTTTTCCTCCGGCTGTCTTTGACGTCGCCATAGTACCAGCCATTCATTATTTTATCCCAGCACCACCTTATATGTTCCACCCTGGCCATTATTTCCACCTCTTCGTCATTGAGATGCAGCGTGGCAGGCTTAAATCCCTTTGCTACAAGTCTGATCCTGTAACCGATCGCCAGCAATTTGGTAGGTATATGATATGCATTATCAAGATTGGAATTTTTGATATCTTCGGGCAGATCCTCGAAATCTATTGCGTTCTGGTATTTATTATTGCCTGTGTTGTATACCCACAAAATATAAAAATTCTTTGATCCTGATTTTTGTTTTTTCATTTCATTCCTGTACCTGGAATGAATTGCCCTGGCGAATTTTCTGACAATATTGTCGTTTATCTCGGATATCTCTTCGGGTCTTACAATCTCGTATCCTATCTTCCTGAGCGCAACAGGCATCAAATGATTCAGTTCAATATAGAAACGCTTTCTTTTCTCCGGTAACTCCCGGAAAGGGGCCCGGGACGGATTGTTATTTCCTTTATTTCCTGTCGCAGGTTTTACCAGCCTTTGTTTCAGGCAATAATTGACATAATCTGAAAGTGCCATTGATTCAAGATCCGCATAAGGTATTAAGCAGGTCCTGCAGAAATCCCTGAAAGGTCTGATGCGCAGATTTAACGATCTGAGTTTTACAGGAATATCTGATGCGAAATTATACCAGATTAATTTTTCTTCACCGGAAAGCCTGGTGAAATCTTTACTGAAAGAAACGGGTGAAGTAAATAAGTGCTTTGTCCGCTGCATGTCGGTGTAAAGATATCTGGCTATATTGTAAATGAAAATTTTCCTGTATTCATTCCAGTTGAAAGCTATTTCCCGGAGTAGATCATTGTCTGGACTGCAGATAACCGATAACCAGTTCCGGATTTCTTTTTCTGTGGCTTGTTTGGCCATTTGATCAAAGAGATTTCCCGGGTATCGTCCCGATTGTATTAGTCTATATGTCTTTAAGGCTGAAATGGAATGGAACCCTGGCTATCCGTGACATTTCTTTGCCAACTTCAAGCATATCATTGTCGTCTTTTTCATAATTCCATATTACGCCGACTTCTTTTCCTTTTGAACGGACTGCGGCTATCTGCTTGCAAAAATCAAGGATATACTTAGCTGAAGATGAATTAAAATATTCGAAATCGAAATTAAAAACAACCGGGTCCTTCACTAACTGTGATTTGCTGAGATATGTTGAGTAGTCATCAAACCAGTTCAGGATTTCGGTATAAAAACCGGCAACATCGGGGGGTCTTGATTCACCTGAGATCTCAAATATATTATTCTCAGGGTCAAAATTCACTTTCGGTGAGTTTGTCGTCCGCTCAATGAATAACTTTCTCATGGCATATTTATTTACTGAAATTTGAATTTCAAAATCGGAGATTCCGTTACCTGATTCTTTAAAATTATAATCCAGCTTGTTCCCTGATCTTAACTTCATTATGATGAAACCAAGACCTGCACCGTTATCTTCTGATCTCAGCTCCCTGTTGATTATCTCCTCGTATAAATGAATGAGATCATCCTGATTAAGACTATTTACATGCTCAAGAATTTTTATCAGTCTGGGTCTTTTCTCATCCAGGATTGTGTTACCAGACCTGATCAGAATTTTATCATTTATATCAGATGCCGTAATAAAGGGTGTTTTTCGGATGGCTGACTTAGTGTTTTTGATTGAGTGTTTAGCAATATTTTCAAGGCACTCCTCAATAATGGCATAAATTCTTTTTGCGGCACTCTTGTTAAGACCGATGTATTCACCTGTATTTTTAAGATTTTTTAAAAGCCTGTCAATCACTTCGTAATCTACCGGACCGGAATAATCCAGGAATTTTCCTGTTTCGCGCATATTATTTAGAATGTTGCTTCAGAGACAATCTCAAATAAACCAGAAAATGTTAAAAAATCAGCTCTCTCTTTACCTTTTAGCTAAATTTTTTTTTATTTCAATAATTTCCTATCTTGGAATTGTTCAAACAAAGATAATCTTAAAAATATTTAACAGGATTTGATTCACAACAAATTTTCAAAAATTTTCCATCTCGTGTTTTAGTCATTAACAAACCGTATGAGTGAAACTATTCTGAATGCATTGGTGCAGCTCTTTGCATTGATAAATGATATTCACGATGATACTGTAATAACCAACAGAAAAAGGGAACTTGTAAGAACATTCCTCTCCCGACATCTGAATAATGATTTGGTTACAAGGTATTTGAAAGAATTCAATGAATATCTTGCAATGTATAATTCGGAGCATATCCAGAGGGACAGTATCAAAGATCGGAAGCGTATTTCTCTTAATGCTGTGAAAATTCTCGGAATATGTGAAAAGATTAATGAAGAGCTTCAGCAGAAGCAGAAAATATATGTACTTATCCAGCTGATTGACTACATAACTTTGGATGAGATAATTACCGGGACTGAGCTTGACTTCATTACGACCGTTGCAGACTCCTTTTTCATACCTCTGACCGAATACAGGGACATTAAAAACTTCATAATGATTAATCCCCTGGATATCAAAGAGAAACGGAAGGTGATTTACATTGACAATAAGAAGCACCCTGAGTTGAAGGAGATCAAACATATTCTTTATGAAAACCTGAAAGGTAATATATCGTTCCTGTATATTGCAAGCACAAATACCTATATTTTAAGGTATCAGGGCAAAGATGACCTTTATCTGAATGGTCAGATAATAAACTCGGGTCAGACCTACATTTTTGACCATGGATCATCAATCCGTGGTTCGGGGATTAAAACGATCTACTTTTCTGAAATAAGCAGTCATATTTCTGAAGCAGCCAGTGAATTTAAGGTCAGCCTTGATTCATCCGATGTCTCTTTCAGGTTCAGGAACAGCGAAAACGGTATACACAACCTGAATTTTCACGGTGAATCAGGCAAACTGATCGGTATTCTGGGCGGCAGTGGTGTCGGTAAATCGACCTCGCTGAGCATTCTCAGCGGAACGCTTAAACCGCAGAGCGGCCAGGTACTGATAAACGGATATAATCTGTACGATGAGTCGGAAAAGATTTTTCTCAAGGGAGTTATCGGATTTGTTCCCCAGGATGATCTTCTGATCGAAGACCTTACCGTTTATCAGAATATCTATTACAACGCAAAAATGTGCCTCAATAATCTTACGGAAGAACAGATCGTTGAGACGGTGAATAAAACACTTATTGATTTTGAACTTGAAGAAATAAGGGATCTCAAAGTAGGGAATCCCCTCAAAAAAGTAATAAGCGGCGGACAACGGAAAAGGATCAATATAGCGCTGGAGTTGTTGCGCGAACCTACGATACTTTTTGTTGATGAACCAACATCAGGGCTTTCTTCAGTTGATTCAGAAGTTGTTATGAATCTCCTTAAGGAACAAACCCACAAAGGGAAGCTTGTAATTATCAATATCCATCAACCGGCCTCCGAGACTTACAAGATGTTTGATAAGGTCATGATAATTGATAAGGGTGGATACCAGATCTTTTTCGGGAATCCCACGGAAGCAATAATTTATTTCAAGAAAATGACCCATCATGCTAATCCTGATGAGGATCAGTGTGTTAAGTGCGGGAATGTCGATACTGACCAGATCCTTCAGATCGTTGAGGCGAAGGTCGTGGATGAACGCGGAAGAGCAACCAGGATCCGTAAAGTCACCCCTGCTGAATGGGCTGAAAAGTTCAAGGCACATGATTTGGAAGAGGTGCCGGAGGTTTCAACGGAAAAACAGATTTTACCTGAGAATAATTTCAGCATTCCCGGACTGAAAAAACAATCTGAAATATTTTTCACCCGCGATCTTTTATCAAAGCTGGCCGACAAACAATACATTATCATAAGTCTTCTGGGGTCTCCGGTTCTGGCATTTTTTCTGGCATATTTCACCAGATATTCAAGCGGACCTGACTATAAATTTATTGATAATGACAACATAACACCATACCTCTTTATGTGCGTGATCACTTCCCTGTTTTTTGGATTGATGGTCAGCTCCGAAGAAATTGTGAAGGACAGGAAAATCCTTAAACGGGAATCATTTCTGAATCTTAGCTGGTTCAGCTACCTGAATTCGAAGATCATGATCCTCTTTATAATTTCGGCTATCCAGACATTTGCATTTGTACTGACAGGAAATCTGATCCTTGGTTTAAAAGGAATGACATTCACATTCTGGTTCATATTATTCTCCACATCCTGTTTTGCAAATATGCTGGGATTGAATATCTCCTCAGCTTTTAATTCAGTTATAACAATCTACATAATCATACCTTTCATTATCATTCCGCAATTATTGTTCAGTGGAGTCCTGGTGAGGTTTGAAAGACTCCATTTAAAGGGCTATTCATCACGGGAATATGTTCCGGTTATCGGAGACCTGATGGCTGCCCGCTGGTCATTCGAAGCGCTTGCGGTTACCCAGTTCAAGGATAATGACTACGAAAAGCACTTTTTTAAGGACAGGAAGGAAATGAGCATGAACCTCAGCTACAGTCAGTTTGTTGATCAGTTGGACCAGAATTTACAGGAGATTAGCAGGCACAGGAACAGCCCTGAATATCAGGATGATATAAGAGATAATTATTATAAGCTTAGTTTTTATATTGACAAATTATCAGAATTGACGGGAATTCCTTCCGGACCGTGGAAATCTGATATAAATGAAGAAAAGTTCAATTTCGAAACTGAAAAAGGTATAAAAGTCTATCTTGACTCATCAAAAAAGGTGTTCACGAAGCGATGGAAAAAAGCAACCGGACGGGAGACATCGGTTAATGATTCACTGGAGGCAATAATAGGGAAGGACGGAATGCTTGAACTTCGTGAGAGCTATGAAAACAAATGGCTTAAAGAGCTGGTTCTGGGTTATAATATGATAGAGAAAATCTCCGAAACCAGGGATAAGATAATTATAAAAGGGCAACCCGGCTATATGGATCCAACATCAAAAACAGGACGGGCACATTTCTATGCCCCGGTAAAAAAGATCGGGAACATACGGATTGACACCCACTGGTTTAACATCCTGTTCATCTGGATCGGATCGTCAGGGTTATACCTGGTTCTGTATTACAATCTTATACGGAGATTACTGGAGTACTTCGAGAACCTGCGCCTCCCGAAACCTGAAATTTAGTTCTGTTCACCGCTTTCGGCCTTCGGTTTATGAACCTCCGGTTTCATCTGTGGAAAAAGGAGCACATCCTGTATTGAGGGTTGGTTTGTCAGCAGCATGGTAAGTCTGTCGATCCCGATTCCCATACCGGATGTCGGAGGCATACCATATTCAAGAGCCCTTACAAAGTCAAGATCGATGAACATTGCTTCCTGATCGCCTTTTTCCGATAGTCTCAGCTGATCCTTGAATCGTTCCATCTGGTCAATCGGATCATTCAGCTCCGAATATGCATTGGCAATTTCTCTTCCATTTATAATCAGTTCAAATCTTTCTGTGAGCCCTGGTTTGCTTCGGTGCATTTTCGTCAGCGGGGATGTTTCTGCGGGATAATCAATTATGAAAGTCGGCTGTATGTAATGATGTTCGCATTTTGTTCCGAAAACTGCATCAATGAGTTTTCCTTTTCCCATATCCGGGGTGTGAGGAACTTCAAGCCTGTCACACTCTTTTCTCAGTTCGTTCTCCTCCATTACGGAAATATCAATTCCTGTATGCTCCTTAATGGCATCTAGCATGCTTAAACGCTTATAGGGAGGCGTAAGATCAATAGTTTTATCGCCGTAGGCTATTACCGTTTTTCCATGCAGGTCCGTTGCTGCCTTTTTTATGATCTCTTCGGTAAAACTCATCATCCAGATATAGTCCTTGTAAGCAATATAGATCTCCATCACGGTGAACTCAGGATTATGCGTCCTGTCCATACCTTCATTACGGAAGTCTTTGGCGAACTCGTAAACACCTTCATATCCTCCTACGATAAGTCTCTTAAGGTATAGTTCATTTGCAATCCTCAGATAGAGAGGGATATCGAGAGTGTTGTGATGAGTAATGAATGGCCTGGCAGCGGCGCCACCGGGAATCGGCTGGAGGATGGGTGTTTCAACTTCGAGGTAACCTCTTGAATTGAAAAGCTCACGCATTGACTGAATTATCTGAGTCCGTTTACGAAAAACATCACGTGTCTGTGGATTTACAATCAGATCAACATACCTCTGACGGTACCTCATTTCCGGATCAGTGACAGCATCATAAAGAATGCCGTCCTTTTCCTTTACGATGGGAAGAGGACGGATCGATTTGCTGAGTATTGTAAATTCCTTAACATGCACGGTCGTTTCACCCACCTGTGTTTTAAAGACAAATCCTTTGACGCCTATAATGTCACCGATATCAAGGAGATGCTTAAATACTCTGTTATACAGTGTTTTATCCTCACCCTCACAAACATCGTCACGGCGTACATAGATCTGGATCCTGCCGGTTGAGTCCATAAGCTCTGCAAAAGAAGCATTCCCCATGATGCGCCGGCTCATTAATCGACCGGCTAAACTAACATCCGGATAGTTATTCTTTTCAGGAGTAAAATTTTCGTGGATATCCTTTGCAAAGGTATTGATCTTATATTCTGCAGCAGGATAGGGATTTATTCCAAGCTTTCTCAGTTCATCAAGGGAATTTCTTCTTATTTGTTCCTGCTCACTTAAGGTAAAATTGCTCATAGCCTGATAAAAATTTGTGCAAATATAGAAAAATTAAGGCTACAGCATCTACCTCATTTTCACACCCCCGGATTCAGTAGCTCGGCATGGAATTTCTCCCGCAACAGTTTTGTCACAGGTCCGGGAATCCCAGTGCCAACGGCAATATTATCTATTGAGATCACCGGTGCAATTTCAAAAGAAGTATTTGTAATGAAGGCTTCGTTTATTTCATGAAGTCTGGTTTCAGGGACTGCAGTTTCATCTACAGGGATCCCTTCCCTGCGAGCTATGCGCAGGACATTTTTCCGTGTTATTCCCGAAAGGATATTCTCCGATTCGGGATGTGTATAAAGAATACCATCAATCACAAAGAATACATTTGAGTGAGCACACTCTGTTATCATTCCGTATCTTACGAATATGCATTCATAGCAGCCTGCCTCTATTGCATCCTGAAAACTGAGGATATTCGGAAGCAGGGATATTGATTTAATATCGCACCTCTTCCATCTGTTATCCTTTCTGAGGATTGCACTCAATCCCTTCCCGATCATTTCAGGTTGAGGGCGGAAGCTTCTTGCAAAAGCATAGACTGTCGGATCGATTGCGGGTGAGGGAAATGCATGTGACCTTTTCACAGCGCCCCTGGTGACCTGCAAATATACAAGCGACGGAAGATCCTGCAGACTGTTAAGTTTTATCAGTTCCCCTGCAACTTCGGGAAAGGAATTCACACCGGGCC
>CAZKMH010000180.1:0-7410 GCA_964553395.1 uncultured Rikenellaceae bacterium
CAAATTTGATATTCCTTTTGACTACCGGTACTATGGAGTTGGTGATATCGGCGGAGCACCGAGAGACGAGGATGTTAAGAATGTTGTGGGCAGCATAAGGAACAGCGACAGTAAATTTAAGGTTATTCTTACCTCTTCGGATCAGATTTATAAGGATATAACTCCTGAACTCAGGAAGAAGCTTCCAACATATTCCGGTGATCTTCTCCTTATTGAACACAGTGCCGGTTCTATGACCTCCCAATCATACATGAAAAGGGCTAACAGGAAAAACGAGCTTCTGGCGAAATCTGCAGAGCAAACCTCAGTATTAGCCGACTGGATGGGCGGGGCAGAATATCCATCCACGAAGCTTAATAATGCATGGGAATTGGTTTTGGGAAGCCAGTTTCATGATATTCTTCCGGGTACAAGCACAGTAAAAGCTTATGAATATGCCTGGAATGACGAATTTATTGCAATGAATGCTTTCTCGGAAGTTTTTAAGAACGCCGTCAGCAATATCTCAAGTTCGTTGGATACACGGGTTGAGGGGAGATCAGTAGTGGTATTTAATCCTGTTGCGCAGCCGAGAGAAGATGTTGTAACAGCTGACCTGTTCTATACAAAGCTTCCTGTGAATGTGAAGGTATCAGATAAAGATGGTAATTCCCTTCCGGCACAGATAATTTCAGCAAAAGGAAATAAGCTTACCATTATTTTCCTTGCAAAGCTGCCATCAGCAGGTTTCTCGGTGTTTGGAATACAGGAAACCAATGATAAACAAACCTCCTCAGATCTTTCAGTCACTGATAAGTCACTTGAGAATAAGTTCTTAAAAGTGACGATAGACGCTAATGGCGATATCGCCGGCATTTACGATAAAAAAGCCTCACGGGAAGTACTTTCAAAACCGGCAACATTAGATTTTCAGCTTGAAAACCCGACACAATGGCCTGCCTGGAATATGGATTGGAAGGATCGCAAAAATCCTCCTTTTGACTACATGAATAAAGATGCTTCAATTAAAATAGTTGAACAGGGACCGGTCCGCGTTGCTGTTGAAGTTAAAAGAAAAGGGCAAAACTCTGAAATAACCCAGATAATCAGCCTGGCTGCAGGAAATGCAGGAAAGGTTGTGGAAGTAAGAAATAAGATCGATTGGCAATCAAAAGGTGTCAGTCTCAAGGCAGCTTTCCCGACAACCGTTGCCAATGAATTAGCTACATATAGCTTAAATACTGCTGCAGTACAGAGGAGCACTAATAATGAAATTAAATTTGAAGTTCCCGGCAGACAGTGGATCGATTTAACCGACCGTCCGAATAATTATGGTGTGTCAATCCTTGAAGATTGTAAATATGGTTCCGATAAACCTGACAACAGCACTCTCAGACTTACACTTATGTATACTCCAAAAGCCGCTTCCTATGTTTACCAGAGTACTCAGGATTGGGGAATTCATGATGTGAAATATGGCATTTATCCTCATGCAGGTGATTGGGTTTATGCAAATACTCCTGTAATGGGGAATTTCCTTAACAACCCTCCTGTTGCTTTTGAGACATCAAAGCACAATGGCCCTTCAGGGAAAGAGATATCCATTCTTCAGATAAATACCAGTCAGGTTGATGTTATGGCTGTTAAAAAAGCTGAGGAAACCAATTATTATATTGTCAGGTTTAATGAACTTTACGGGAAGGCTGCAGATGATGTCACTGTCAGTTTTCCGGGAAAGATTACAGATGCATACGAAGTAAACGGACAGGAGAAGAGGATTGGAAGTGCCGGTTTCAGTAATGGCACCCTGAATTTTGACATAGGTAAATTTGCGATAAGGAGCTTTGCCGTCAAATTCGAAAACATTAATGAGAAATTGACAAAGCCTATACAGCAGGTTGTAACACTTGCTTATAATGAAGATGGTTTCAGTTCCGATACTAAAAGGAACGACGGTAATGTCGTAAATAATCTCACTATTCCTGCCGAATTGATTCCGGCAGAGGTAATAAGTGAGGATATTATCTTTAAGATGGGCAATACATCAGATAATCAGAAGAATATGCTTAGTGCACAAGGCCAGAGAATTACTCTGCCTAAAGGTGATTTTAACAAACTATGCATTCTCGCTGCTGCAACCGAAGACACTCAGGGTACATTTAAACTGGGGAATAAGACAATAATCTTACCTGTTCAGAGCTGGACCGGTTATATAGGTCAGCATTATGGAAGAACGCTTTATTTCAATAACATGAAAGTGGCCTCCGTAAATAATGCTTTTACAAAACGGGATAATATAGCCTGGTTTGCTTCTCATCGTCACACTCCGGAGTCAAATGACACATATCAGTATAGCTACCTGTATAAGTACGAAATAAATCTTCCCGAGGGTGTAAGATCAGTCACGCTTCCGAGGAATTCCGGAATTAAGATATTTGCAATTACTGTCACGAATAACCGGAAAGATGACATAACTCCATTGCAGCCATTGTATGATGATTTCAGAGAAAATCCGCCCGTTAAAGCAAGAGTCAACGAAATAGTTACTCCCGATCTTAAGCCATTAGCCTTTGCTCAGAAACCGCTTTTTACCGAAAATATTGATGAGAGGATGCTCCCCAGACTGAAGCAGTATCTCAGAAGCGCCGGAATGGATACCGCGATAGTAATAACACCTCCTTCATCATCCGATTATGCTGACCTGAGTTCGGGGAATAAAGTAACTGCAACATACTACCCTGCCGGCAGGTCATTCAAAGGAGTCGAATATTCAGGTCAGAAGATTGATATATCAAATATTCTCAATTCTGAAACAGGTATACTTAGAGATACGTTATTCTTTGATAATGGAGAAGGAAGGATTTTGATCGATCTGCAGAAACCGGTTTCTGTTGATAAAATAAATATGTATTTCGAAACTTTCAGGGGGAGAGGTCCACAGAGTGGCCCTCCTCCGGAAATGATGAGGAACAGGGGGCCTCAGATTTTTTCAATCTGGGCATCCTCAACAGGATCTGATGTAACAGGAGATCCCAAAGCCAGGGGGTGGCAATATGTTGGTGCTTATGGCACCGGAGGCAGGGGATTCGGAGGGGCCGGAACATCGTATGTCTTTGAAAACAGCCTTAATTTCAGATACCTTATGTTCATATCAGACGGCAGCTGGCATGGATCAGATTATATAAAGCAGCTGGATATATTTGCAGGGAAATGATACCGTATCGGGAGAATCTCAGACTGAATAAAGTTTTATTATAAAGTAATTAGCCATGACAAAAAGAAGTATTATTCTGGCAATCGTAATAATATTTTTGGCAAATAGTTCTTTTGCTCAGGGATTGGAAAAAGATTCTGATATTTTGTCATTATATAGGCCCATTAATGAATCAATAACAGTATCAAATGGAATAGTATATACTGATAAAACAAAGGCTCCGGAAGAACGGGCAAGGGACTTGCTTTCACGAATGACAATTGAGGAAAAGTTACTGTTGACAGGAGGATGGAGCGGAATTAAAATACAGGGAAGTTTTAATATCCCCGGGATAGCAAGGCTTGGGATCCGTCCTGTTACAATGGCCGATGCGTCGCAGGGTATAAGAAAGCTCGCGTTTCCGTCAAAAGAGAAGGTATCGGGTACATCGTACCCGAGTTTACTCGCGTTAACATCTACCTGGAATACTGAGCTTGCAAGTCAATATGGCAAAGCTATCGGAGAGGAGTGCCGGGCGCTGGGAATTGATATTCTATTAGGCCCCGGAATGAATTTTTACCGTCTGCCTACCGGAGGACGTCATTTCGAATACCTGGGAGAGGATCCCTTTTTAGCGACGCCAATTGTAACACAATATATAATTGGGCTTCAAAGTCAGGAGATAATCGCGACCCCCAAGGTGGCACTGGCAAATGAACAAGAATATGTTCGTCACATTGCAAACTGCCTGGTAAGTAACCGGGCAATGAGGGAAATCTATCTGCCCCCCTGGAAATCGGCCATTGAAATAGCCGGGGCTAAAGCTGTCATGACAGGGAATAACATGTTGAACGGGATCCCCTGTGCAGTTAATAAGCCACTTTTAGCCGATTTATTGAGGGCTGAATATGGATTTGAAGGTATTGCCATGACTGACTGGCAGAACACAAATTACTTCCCTTCCATGAATAATTTAATTCTGGAGTCGGGTATTTCACTTTTAATGCCTTCCAACAATAATTTCGTTAAATATATCAACAGCCTCAAAGAACTGAATCAGTTCAAACAGGCTGAATTTGTGGAGAAGCTAGATAAAATGGTGTATTACAATCTTTTGCCCTTGTTTGAATCAGGCATTTATGACCGAAGCCCGGTGGATGAGACATATCTGAGGACATTCAATGCTCACCAGGAGTTGGCCAGGATTTGTGCAGAGGAGAGTGCAGTATTGCTAAAAAATAAAGGTAGAATTTTACCTCTGCAAGCGGGAACTAAGAATATTTTATTGACCGGAGCGGAAGAGAGTCAATCAGGGAAAGGAAGCGGTTTCGTGGCAGGTTATTCGCACACCAGTATCTTAGATGGATTAATTAAGGTATATGGAAATGGATTAACATTTAGTAAAAATCCATCTGAAAATGAAGTTAAGAATGCTCATACAGTTATTTTTATTCTGAATAAGGAAGCAGGTGAAGGAGGTGATGTTCCGTATGAGGAACCAGGAGCCCAGCTCACCCAACTAAGACAAGTTCTTGAATGGAATGCAAACACGATTGTTATAGTTAATGCATGCAACTCGATGCCGCTGGACTGGATTAAAAAAGCAAAAGCGATACTATGGGTATTCTTTCTAGGGCAGGAAAGAGGGAATGCAATAGCAAACATCTTTTCAGGTAAGGTAAATCCATCCGGGAAACTGGCATTCAGCATTGAAAAAAATTTCTTCGATTCAGTTGACCCGGATTATAACTTTCTTTGTGGAGCCCCTTACTGGAGGGGGGATAACTCATACAAAGACTACTGGCTAAATGGTAAGGACGTCAGGATAAGTGGTTTTACCGATTGCGTGAAACCAATGGAACCGGTTCGAATTCCATATAATGAGGATATTTTTATTGGATACCGCTGGTATGATAAAATGAATTTGCCGGTACTTTTCCCATTTGGTTTTGGGCTTTCATATTCAACATTCCAATGTAGCAAGCTTCAAATCAATAACCGGTTACCTGATGATGGAAAACTCACTGTATCAGTAAGTGTGAAAAACACGGGAAAAATAAATGGTAAGGAGGTGGTTCAACTCTATATTTCAGACCTCGCAGGGAAGGCTGATGACCGGCCTTTAAAAGAACTGAAAGGCTTCTCCAAGATTGAACTGAAACCCGGTGGATCCGAAACGGTAACATTTACACTGTCGCGTAATGACTTTTCAATCTGGGATGTTCAAACTGATCAATGGAAGGTTAAGCCGGGAAGATATGAAATTAAAGTTGGCACATCAAGTCATCAGTTAAATGAACGGGATGTAATCACTTTCTGATACCTCCACTGAATCCGGGAATAGAAAAACTGGGAGCCTTTCCATGTGTTAAAGCATTGAACATACCCAGGGAATTTATTATTGAATAGATAGAAATCAGTTTTATCAATGCGAAAGAACTTTTTGATTAGACCTCCTGGATTTAACAAAGCACCTTTCATTGAAGTAAACACATCTGAATATAAGGTCCTCAATGGCTGGGATGAAATATGCTGTAAGCTTAACCTGAGGATTAAAGCCATTCAGAAGAGTAAAAAGATTATTGTAATAGAAACCTATCAGGGGATTATACATGAAGAAGTAAATGGTTCCTTTCAAAGCGGGCTTAAATACAACAGGTTTATCACAACAGAAAAATACTTGCTTCCGGAAGAGGAAATCAGGAAATTGGTTTTCCCGGATGTAACCAATGACCGTACCTTTGGATATATAACCCGGTTAACGATTGAAGCTTTTTTCAATCCTTTATCCGTAAAAAAACTGCAGGACGAAATTGCCTCAAGTGAAGAGGGGATAATCGTCCTTTACGGAACAGGAGCCTTCCATCTATATCCTGAACCGGATTTGCTGGTTTATGCCGATATGGCCCGCTGGGAGATACAACTTCGGATGAGGAAACACATGGTTGATAATATCGGCGTAAAAAACCGTGAAACGCCTGACTGGATGCTACTTTACAAGCAGGGATTCTTTGTTGACTGGAGAGTATGCGATCGTTTAAAAAAGAAAATGTATGATCATTGGGATTTTGTATTGGACACCAACACTATCGGTCAACCTAAACTTATTGAAGCGAAGGCTGTATTTGACGGATTGAAGATTGTATGTCAGAAACCATTCAGTCTTGTACCGTATTTTGATCAGGGTCCCTGGGGGGGCCAATGGATGAAAGGGAAATTCAGGCTGGATCCCGGTCAGTCAAACTATGCCTGGTGTTTTAATTGTGTGCCTGAAGAAAACAGCCTCCTGCTGAAATTCGGAGATGATTTAATTGAGACACCAGCAATTAACCTGGTATTCCGGCACCCGCACGAATTACTTGGCAACTCTGTACATGCCCGGTTTGGCGATGAATTCCCCATCAGGTTTGACTATTTAGACACGATGGATGGCGGTAACCTGAGTTTGCAGGTGCATCCGACCACCGAATATATTCAGGAACGATTTGGGATGCACTATACCCAGGACGAAAGCTATTATATAATGGATGCTGGTGACAATGCACAGGTTTATCTGGGTTTGAAAGAAGGGATTGATCCGGGAAATATGATAAATGATCTGGAGGAAGCTCAGGCTGGCGGCTCTCATTTTGATACAGGGAAGTATATACAAACCTGGCCGGTAAGAAAGCATGATCATGTGTTGATCCCCGCAGGCACTGTTCACTGTTCCGGGAAAAACAGCGTCGTACTCGAAATTAGTTCCACCCCATATCTCTTTACATTTAAATTATGGGACTGGGGAAGGCTTGGCACTGATAATAAACCAAGGCCGATAAATATAGAACACGGGGAAAATGTTATCAATTGGGATGCAACAACGAAGTGGACCAAAATTAACCTTGTGAACAGGATCGAAAGAATTGCTGAAGGTGAAGGCTGGATTGAAGAACATACCGGATTGCATGAGCGCGAATTTATTGAAACACGGCGCCATTGGTTTTCGAAAAAGGTAAAACATGACACACATGGGAACGTTAATGTCATTTGCCTGGTGGAAGGAGAGGAGATAATAGTGGAAAGCCCCACTAATGCATTTACACCAATTGTGATACATTACGGTGAAGTTTTTATCGTTCCTGCATCAGTTTCAGAATATATCATAAGACCATTTGGCAGTTCCGAAGTGACCACGTGCGCGACATTGAAAGCATATGTAAGATCTTAATTTAATTGGGAAATCATATGATAAAAAAGTT
>CAZKMH010000181.1:0-7372 GCA_964553395.1 uncultured Rikenellaceae bacterium
TCTTATCTGCTTCAGGATCGTTAACAAATTTCCTGGTTTTATTACTGTACTTCAGACTTCGTCCGAGGCGATAGGAGATGTTGGCCAGCGCCGGTAAGGCAGATGAATAAAAGCCGTCATTTATGTCACAGTGAAGTGTCTCATTCTTACCCGACCTGATTGCATCAATGAAGTTTACATAGTGACCTACCTCACCTGATCCGCTTTGTTTGCTTTCATCATCATCTGAACCTGCAAATGGTTCTGATTCCCGTTTACGAAATGCTTTCCATAATCCGGAGCCGGCAGAAAGTTCAAGATATCCATCGGTTCCGTAATACATATGACCTATTTTAATGTCCAGGCTGGTTTCACTGTTAGTGTACCTGCCACGGGTTTCGAATTCAAGAATTTTACCATCGCTGTATTTAAAAGTACAGATATGTGTGTTCGGGGTTTCCTGTGCACACTCTTTCGGATTAATTCCATAGATGCCGCCATCTGAGAAAATTGAAACAGGCAGTTCGTTTTTATTGAGACCCCATCTCAGGATTTCTATCTCATTGACCCCCTGGTTCCCGGTGTCTCCGTTCCCGGTATCCCAGAACCAGTGCCAGTTGTAATGACCCTTTTTCTCATTATACGGTCTCCATGGAGCCGGACCCAGCCAGATATCGTAATGCAGTGTTGAAGGTGGCTCTGTATCCGGAGCAATACCAAATGAATCACGTGGTTTATAACAAAGACCACGTGCCATATAAACATCGCCAATACCTCCGTCATGCATGAATTTAATGGCTTCCATTATGTTTATGATTGAACGGTTTTGGGATCCTACCTGCACCCGTACATTATACTTCCGGGATGCCTCGATCATTTTCCACCCTTCAAATACATTATGGCATGCCGGTTTTTCGACATAAACATGTTTACCTGCCTGGCAAGCCCAGATTGTAGCCAGTGCATGCCAATGGTTACATGTAGCAATCGATACAGCATCTATTTCCTTGTCATCAAATAAATGACGCATGTCCCATTCTGTCAAAGGTTTTGCTCCGGTTTTCGCTTCCACGGTCTTTGCCTTTTCTGCGATTCTCACCTCATCGGCATCACAAATGGTTTTCAGCTTTAGATTTTGACTCTCTCTGAGGTTACACCAGCTGCTAACATGTGATCCGCCCCGTCCTCCGCAACCAATAACTGCAATGTTGATACGTTCATTAGCACCAACTATTGAAGCGTAGGATTTTGAACTGAAACCCATACTTCCAAGAGTAATTCCGGCAGTACCCAATGCGCTTTTCTTAATAAAATCTCTTCGTTTTGTCATTTGAGTTATCTCTTAATTATAATATTTCAAATTTTTTAAATGACCGGGTGATCAACAATTTCTTCTTTCGTACGATCCCAGTACAGTTTCTTTCCCTGTCGGTACGCATAAGTGGCCATTACACTGGCAATTGCATTCCAGTACCCGGTATGAATATTCCCGTTGGTATTCAGATTTCTGTCTCTGATACAATCGATCCAGTTATCCAAATGGTATTTACTGTCGTCGCTTAAATTGACCGGGCCGAGCTTCATCCCGTACTCTTCAGTTGTTACTATTTCTGCCTGCCCTTTTCTAATGGTCTCCTTCATACCTTCATAAAAATCGAAACCGCCGGGAAGCCTCTGATGCTCCGGTATCAGGAACCAGCGTGCAGCACCTTCTCCTCCGTGAGCAAATAATGTTGCATCCTTACCGCGGATACATGTATAATCACCAAACTTGCTTGCGTAATTTGAGGTATAGGAATACAGTAACTTTGCATCCTCATAGGTTGCAAGAGCCTGGAAAGTATCAGGATTCTGACGGATATCGGGCCATCCGAAGATTCCACCGTTTGCCACCATCGTATCAGGAATGGCTGTATCAGTATAAAAATGGACCAATCCGCTTGCATGGCTCATCCATTGTGAGGTTATCCCACCGGAATATTCACGGAATATCCTGAATTCAAAATATTTCCATGGGTCAAATGGTTCGTAAGGTTTACCCAGCAGCCATCTGTTCCAGTCGGTATCTTCTTCACGGATTGCAGCTACATCAGGATCATCCGGAACGTGCCAGCGTGGATTATTATCATTCCATACCTGTTCTATTTTTGTAATCTGTCCTAATTTCCCTGAACGGATTATATCACGTACTTTTATTTGTATAGGATCGCTTACCCATTGGGATCCCATCTGTACAACCTGTTTTGATGCCAGAACCGCACTCCTTGCAAGTTTTGCATCTTCCACATCAGTTGACATAGGCTTCTCGCAATAGCAATCTTTACCCGCTTTAACAACCTCCGCCAGTAGTTTTGCATGCTGAAAATCACCAGTCCCGATCATTACTCCATCGAGTTCAGGCATCAAAAGCATCTCTTCTGAATATTTAAATTGTTTTACATCAGTTCCGAACAGTTTTTTACAATTGGCTGCTGCTTTTTCCTTATTCAGCTTCCAGATATCACATACAGCAACCACAGCCAGGTTCTTGTCTTTTTCCGACGTCTTTACCATGCTCTGGTGCCCTCTGCTTCGCCCGCCACAACCAAGGAATCCTATATTGACCCTGTCGTTGGCACCTTTAACTTTCTGGTATGAAGCTGCACCCATTGATAAACCTCCTGATGAAACAGCAACACCTGCGAGTCCGGCTGCTGTTTTACCGATAAAATCTCTACGCGTGACACTCTTTTTAGCCATAATTTCAGTTTTTATAATTATTACAACTTTAAAGGTAGGACATCTTCCTCTAAAATCGGATTTAAAAAGAATATTTGTTCTGAACTTCCTTTTATTCTAAAAAATAATGGTACTGTCTCAAAAGCCCTTTTCTGATTAGCCACCCCTAAATCCCCAAGGGGGGACTTATTGATAAACAGATACTTGCTAAGCCCCCCTTGGGGGGTTTGGGGGTAAAGAACAACTTATGAGACAGCCCCATTATTCATTTTATGACCTTAACTAATAACCCGGATTTTGTACCAGTTGAGGTGCTTTTTTCAATTCAGTTGTTGCAATAGGGATCCAATAAATTTTATCATTAAAAGTGGTAGCATTACGCGCCTGGCATTCAATCTGCTTCCACGTAGTTGTTATAGTACCTGCATCTAAATCCTTCACTTCCTTAATATCAATGCCATAATTAATTATTCCTAATGCTTCTTGCAGAATTTTCCATCTTCTTATATCAAACCATCTGGATTCTTCCATATATAGTTCAATTTTTCTCTCATGACGAAGAGCCTCGGTTATGTCACCTGTGAAATCCGGTAGCCCGGCCCGGTTCCTGATCATATTGATATTTGTAGTGGCGGTCGGAATGTCGCCCAACTCTAAACAAGCCTCTGCATAATCAAGTATTACTTCAGCATAGCGCATCCAGATATATACATTTTTATTTCTCTCGTCTCTGCCCCAGGTTTTATTGTCCATCCATTTTTTTGTAAGATAACCGCCATAGGTTCCATTCCAGTCACTAACAGGGCCATTACGGGTATCAATACCGTAGACTTTGGAAATAGTATCTACCCCCTGGATTGTTATGCGGGTTCGTCTGTCGAAGATTCCAAGAGGGTCTCTGGCAGCAAGATTGGCAAAACGTGCTTTCCAAACGCAACTGTCATACAGGACACTTGCGTAAAATCTGGGTTCACGATCATAATAAGGGCTTTCGTGACCAAATTTTGAATTATTGGCTATATAATTATCGTCCACTATAGAAAAATGGTCGAAGAATTTTGATCCATCACTCATTTCATAACTATCAACCATTCTTTGGAGAGGACCATTTCTTCCAAACTCATCAAGTCCGTTGGGGCCCCATGTCTCATTAATATTATGCGTTGTCCCAACAGTTTGAAGAAACAATTTTCCCCAGATAACTTCTTTATTTGAAAGATCATATGCTTTGAAAAATTCAAAATAATTTTTAGCTACTTCATTTTGATCAGGGGCTCCGAAATTGGCTAATTCACTAGTGCCCAGATCTATAAGTGCCTTTGCTGCATTTCTTGCAGCAGTCCAGAGAGCAGTCCTGTCAGGAGAGGCATAGCCAACAAGGTCACTTTTGGCAGTTCCATCAGCAGTAAGGTCACTGGCAGCAAACAATAGTATCCTTGATTTAAGAGCTAAAGCGGCCTCCTTTGTGGCTCTTCCCATTTCCATTTCACTCTTTACTTTTAGTAAAGCGGCAGCATCGTTACAATCTTTTACTATGAAATTGACGGTCGCCTCGAACGTAGCCCTGGTAAGAAGAGAAAAATCATCTCCCAATTGATTTGCTTTATCCATAAGCGGGAGACCACCATAAGTACGACATAAATTAGTATATTCATAGGCTCTGAGAAATAAAGCCTCTCCTTTCATTACATCAGCTTTAGCTTTTACAGTGGTTTTTGCCGGTTCTGTATATGCTTCAGGTACCTGGTCAATTTTATCAAGAAACAAATTGATTCTTTGAATCGATGGCCATTTTGCCCAGGACATATGTGTATACCAGGGATTTCCATAGGTATCGGAAAGCCGGTCGGCATTTATAGTACCTAAATGATAAGCGGTCGCATTAGGCCCCCTGCCGTTGAGTATTTCGTCAGTAACAGAACCAAGGCCCACGCCACGAAATCCAGTCCCAACCTCGCCATAGCAGGCAGTTAAATAAGTACCGGCAAGGCTGATATCAGTCCAGACAGTAGCGTCAGAGTACGCATTCAAAGGAGTTTTATCCAGAATTTTTTCACTACAACCCGAGAGCAAAAGCACCAGGATTGATAAGATAATTATATTCGAATATTTTTTCATAACAGCTAATTTAAAAATTAATTAAAAAGCAACTTTCAGACCCAGAGTGAACGTTTTCATTATTGGATAGATTTCCACCCCACCTTCATCCGGATCCCCAAAATTTGCTGATTCCGGATCCACCAACTTGTTCTGATTATAAAGTAATAACAGGTTCTGTCCTGAAAAATAGAGCTGAAAATCCTTCATCGAGAGAGCTTTAGTGATTCGTTGCGGAAGGTGATAAGTGAGTTGTAAGTTTTTCAGTCTTCCATAACCGCCTTTCTGATAACTAAAGTCGGTCAGATAGTTTTCCATCCAGTACTCTTCTTCCATTTCATGAGCTCTTGGCTTGGTTCCATCAATATTATCAACAGTCCATCTGTCGTCAGCCCAATATTGCAGATAATTTCCTTCAGTTCCTTCTGCATTGTCGCCCACATAAGTAGTTCTCAAAGTCATACCTGCTCCCTGAATCAGACCTCTCAAATCCCAGTTTTTGTAACCAAAATTGAAGGAGAGACCATAAGTTAGTTCAGGATCATAATTCTTATCAAAAAGGATCTGGTCATCATCTGTAATTTCCAAGTCTTTATCATAGTCCTCAATGATAATATCTCCCGGCCTTGCTCCTGAAACATGGGGATAATTTGCTAAATCTTCCTCATCATTGAAAATCCCTATAGCATTAAAAAGCAACATAGCGCCTTGCGGGTGGCCTGTTCTGACCTGCCATGGTACACTACGTTCAGGTTCATCGTATTCAATAATCTTATTGCGTGCGAAAGCAATGTTTCCGTTTATTCCATAAAAGAAATCACCTTTACGGTCAGCATATCCCGATTCTATCTCGAAGCCTCTGTTATCAACAATACCAAAGTTCTCATCAGGCAGGCTAATACCTGTAAAAGCAGGTACTGATGCATTCCTCGTTACAAGAATATCACTTCGTCGCTGATAGAAAAAGTCAGCATTTAAGGTCAGTTTGCTATTCAGGAAGGCAGATTCAAAACCTGCATTGACGACATTGGCTCTTTCCCAGGTAATATCGGGATTAGGAAGCCCGCTCTGACGCAGACCTGAATCATAAAGTTTACCGGATCCAAATACATGACCGGTTACAAAAGCATATCTTGTTAAGTATTGGAATGCATCTACCCGGTCGTTCCCCATCTGACCAAAAGAAGCTTTGAGCTTGAAATAGTTAATGAAATTGATATTATTTTTCCAAAAATCCTCATTAGAGATTCTCCATCCGAACAGGACACTGGGGAAAGTGCCCCAACGTCCGCTCTCTTCTGAGAACCGTAACGAACCATCTCTGCGTAAAGAAAATTGAAATAAATAAGTTTCTTTAAAGTTGTACATCAATCTTCCAAAATAGTTCAGACGTGAATCTATACTGACATCTCCGTTATTTTCCCATTCAGTAGTGCCACCGGCAAACAGGTAAGGCAGCTGTTTGGAAAGAAAATACCTGCGGTATGCTTCGATTCCCTTTGACATAAAATCTGAACTCTCCATTGAAATGAATGCGCTGATATTATGAACGCCACCTATGGTTTTATCATAATTTGCCTTCAGGTTAAATACCTTACTGTCAGACTCGTCATAAGAATCAGTTAACTGGGGCTCCGGAACCGGTCCTTTTTTATCATCTGCGGTAATAAAAGCCGATCCATCCTCAACCCCGGTATTACCGGCATTCAGATATGCCTGCTTATCCAGAGCGTACAGAGTAAATGGAGTTTGAAACAATTTATTTTGGCTGAAATATTTGTCGTAAGCATAATAGCCCGACAATGTCAGGCCTGTAATACCCGGAACAGTAAAAGTAGCCGAGAGTATAGTGTTGAGTCTGTATGTTTTGGTATTATTCAATCCAGTTACAGATGTCGCCATCACAACCGGCTGGTTACCGTACTCAACATCCGGCCCGGGCAATCCATTTGGATAAAATGCCGCGGCGGTTGGTTTTTGTCTTCTTGTAAACTGAAATACTTCAGAAGCTGAATACGGGCTTGAATCATGATTTTGCTGAGAACCGGTCATATCTATTCCGATACGTATGTATTTATTGACGTTGACATCGATATTCGTCTTCAAATTATACCTTTTAAAGTTAGTTGCAGAATTTTTGTATAATCCATCATCAAACTGATAACCAAAAGAACCATAATAAGTTATAGCCTGAGTTCCACCGTTTACCGATAAATTATGATTGCGCGTGGTGCTATACTTTTTCAAAGTCTCAGCAAACCAATCAGTATTTGGGTGCGTCCATGGATATGCTCCGGATTTATACTTTTCAATATCATCCAATGAAAACATCATGTTAGTTTCATCAACACCCCTGTATGACTGCATTTCACGGATCATCGTTGCATACGTTGCCGCATCACACACTTCAGGTAACATTGTAGGTGTTTTCGCCCCCTGGTAGAATCCATAGGTAAATGTTGGTGCACCTACTGTACCGCGTTTTGTCGTGATAAGAATTACACCATTTGCCGATCTTGCACCGTAAATAGCTGCAGAAGCATCTTTCAGAACAGTTATACTCTCAATATCTGAAGGT
>CAZKMH010000182.1:0-7342 GCA_964553395.1 uncultured Rikenellaceae bacterium
AGCCAAATTTGCAGCATCAGGTAAAAAGATCCGGAAGAAAGACCTTGGGCAGATGGCAATGAGTTATGGCTATGTTTATGTTGCACAGGTTGCCATGGGTGCAAGTAACTCTCAGTATCTTAAGGCAATAAAAGAAGCTGAAGCTTATCACGGACCATCCCTCATAATTGCATATTCACCTTGTATCAACCACGGGATAAGCGATGGTATGGGCAAAACACAAGCCCAGGAAAAATTTGCAGTGGAATCGGGTTACTGGCATCTCTACCGCTATAATCCGTTACTTGAAAAGGAAGGAAAGAATCCTTTCACCCTTGATTCAAAAGAGCCTGACTGGAGCAGATTCCAGGATTTCCTCAAATCAGAAGTTCGTTACACTTCACTTGTCAAGTCTTTCCCTGCTGAATCTGAAATACTTTTTAAGGCTGCCGAGGAGAATGCAATGTGGAGGTTTAAATCGTACCAACGGTTGGCTGTGATGGAGTTCGCGAAGGTGGAGTAGACAAGTGGGCCGGATATTAGGAATAGATTACGGTAAGAAACGTGTGGGCCTGGCAGTGACAGATCCACTTCAGATAATAGCATCACCCCTAAAGACTGTGGGGACGCAGGAATTTGATGATTTCATTGGCGAATACCTTCAGTCAGAAGAGTTGGATGCATTCGTAATCGGGTATCCGGTTCAGTTGAACAATAAACCAAGCGAATCTGTTAAATACATCGATCCGTTTATAAGAAAACTTAAAAAGAGATTTCCTGATAAAGAGGTACACCTGGTTGATGAGAGATTCACATCGCAAATGGCATTTAAGGCAATGATAGAAGGAGGAGTAAAAAAGATGGAACGACGGAATAAGTCGATGGTCGACAGAATAAGTGCTTCCATAATACTGCAGTCATGGCTTGAAAGCAGATCAGCCAATAAAGGAAACATAAAACATAAATGACTTACCCCATTTTAATATATGGACATCCGACTCTGAGGAAGGTCACAGAAGAGATTGACAAGGACTATCCTGATCTTCAGCAGATTATTACAGACCTTTTTGAGACGATGTACATATCGGAGGGGATTGGTATTGCTGCTCCGCAGATCGGTAAATCGATAAGGATCTTTGTAATTGACGGAGCTCCGCTGGCAGATGATGTACCTGCACTGGCTGATTTTAAAAAGGTTTTCATAAATGCTCATCTGACTGAAAGATCGGGGAAATTACAGCCTATGTCAGAGGGTTGCCTCAGCATTCCGAACCTGAGGGAGGAGGTGAGCAGAGAATCACATATCCGGATAGAATATTATGACGAGAACTGGGTTTTCCACGATGAGGTTTATGAGGAATACATGGCCAGGATCATCCAGCATGAATATGATCATATCGATGGCATTCTGTTCACCGACAGGGTGAGCCCGCTGAGAAAGCGGCTCCTTAAGGGCAAACTCGCTGCAATCAGTAAAGGCAAATTCGAGGCTGAATACAGAACCGTATTATTCAATCAGAGGAGGAAAAGTGCCTAGTTTTCTCTAGCTCACTCTCAAAACTTTTTCTTATCTTTATACAGTCTCAAACGCTGCGGACTGTGCTACATAAGGAAATTCCATTCCTTCGTATCGGCTTGCCTTTGTGTGCCGGAATAGTATCGGGACTATACATCAGTCCTGGAAAGGGATTCTATATTATTTCACTTTCGCTTCTGTTAATCTGTTTTTGTATAAGCCTGTTATTCAACCCGTACCTTATTAATATTGTTTATGGAATTTCATTAAATCTGGCATTATATCTTGCCGGCCTGCTCCTTTACACTGAAGAAAAAAACCGGGTTTCAATTCTTGAACAAACTGAGACGGTATTCACTGGTATTCTTGATGATTTCCCGGAGGAAAAAGAGAATACCTTCAAGCTCACTTACCAGCTGAACAGTACTGCAGGAGAATACAGTCAGATTCCAGCCGGAGGATCTCTTGTCCTGTATCACAGGAAAGACGATGAGGTTTCATCATTTCTCCCGGGCGACCGGCTTGTTATCAGATGCGTTCCAATGAAGATAACCAGCAAAGGAAATCCTCATGAGTTCGATTACCGGTTTTATATGGAAACCAGGGGAATAAAATACTATGCCTTTACCGACAGCAGTGATATTGTAAGCCGATCTGTACCCGAAAGAAGGAAATTGGTTCACAGTTCATTGATTATCAGGGAAAAGATAATCGATATGTTCCATGAAAGGGGTATAAAGGGAGAAAGACTGGCTCTGGTCGCAGCATTGACCCTGGGACAAAAGAACATGCTTGATCCGGAACAGAAGCAACATTTCATTAAAGCCGGAGTGATGCATATTATGGCAGTATCGGGACTTCATGCAGTTATACTGAGTATTTTCGTTTTCAAGTTACTTTTCTTCCTCAAGGGTAGATTAAATGTAGTAAGGGTTATTTTAACGATAGTTATCCTATGGGCATTTGCATTTATTACCGGGCTCACTCCTTCCGTACTGAGGGCAACGCTTATGTTTTCGTTTCTTCAGGCAGGGAACCTGATGAAAAGGCCTGTCAACGGGGTAAATTCGGTTCTCGCTTCAGCATTCATACTCATACTTATAAGGCCTTCGGTGATATTCGATGCAGGATTCCTCCTCTCATATTCGGCTGTCATCTTTATTATCTGCTTCTACCGCGATCTGTATCTTAAGATTATTTTCAAACACCGGATTTCCGACCTGATCTGGCAATCGGCAGCTGTTACAATTATTGCACAGGCTGGCACGCTGCCGCTGACAATAATGCTTTTCAACAGATTCCCCACATGGTTTATACTTTCAAATATAATAATAGTGCCCCTCTCCTCACTTGTCGTGATAACCGGGGTGCTCGTACCTATGACCTTTCCTATCAGGTTTTTATCTCAGATTTTTGCCCGGGTACTTGATTTTCTGACCGGACTGACTGAAATGCTGACTGAAAAAGCATCCTCCCTCCCATTCTCCACAATTGAAAACATAGGTCTTCAGGTCGATGAATGCATCTTTCTGTCCATCACTATCTTCCTGTTTGCACGCTATCTCCTTTCGCGGAAATCAATATCTGTACTTTACCCTCTGACGGCTCTACTGCTTTTTGTTGCGGCAGGCACAGTAAAAGAGATCCCTTTCAGAAAATCCAATGAACTAATTGTTTATAATACAATAGGATACACAACTGTCGGGGTCAGAACAGGTAAGATCCTGAACATCTTTTCTGACACAGCTTCATCAATTCCTGACGTGGACAGGCATTGTGCCATGCTTAACCTGAAGGAAAGAAGAAATGTTATTTCAGGAAACCCCATCTGGATAAAAACCGGAAATGAGAATATCCTGATCACCAGCTATCTTACGGGTTCGCTTCTGAATGATGTATCCCCCGATATATTGATCATGACAGGAGTAAAACCCGGTATTGATAGAAACATCCGGCCTGATAAACCATTGGGGGCACTTGTTGTATCTCCTCAGGTCCCGGTGCGATTCAGATTTCCCCAGGGGATCACCTCCCTGACAACCGATACCGTACATTTTGTAAGAAAAAATGGTGCTTTTAACATCAGACTATGAGTTCATTATAAAATAATTTTGTGAAAACTTGAGTATTACGGTATTTATCTCTTATTTTGTGCTGTTTTTTCATTAATATTTATGAGAATCGTAATTGCCGGTGCAGGCGAAGTAGGTTCGCATCTGGCCAAGATGCTTTCGAATGAAAATCATGAAATTATTCTGATCGATCCTGACGATGACCGTCTTAAACCAATAGAGTCGACTCTTGATGTACTTACATATCATGATTCAGCTACATCAACAAATATACTTCAGGAAATACTTCAGAAAAAAACTGATCTGTTCATTGCCGTCACTCATTATGAGGATACGAACATAACCTCATCGATTCTGGCAAAGCGTTTTGGCGCTTTAAAAACCATTGCCCGGATAGATAATCTTAATTATCTTGAACAATCGACACTTGAATTTTTCAAAGCGCTTGGTGTGGATTCACTGATTTATCCGGAACTTATTGCAGCCCGTGAGGTGCTCGGGTTGCTTCAGGAGACGGGTACAACTGAATATATGGAGTTCTCGGGTGGTAAACTCTCCATGTTTGTTCAGAGACTTGATGAGGATGCGCCAATCATAAATAAAAGCCTTCGGGAAATAGCGCTTACGCAGAAGTCGGATCAATACAGGGCAGTTGCAATCAAACGGAAGGATAAGACAATCATCCCCAGGGGCAATGAGAAATTCCAGGAGGGTGACCTCGTTTTTGTGATATCCACCAACGAAGGGGTTGATGAGATGATGAAGACATCGGGATGGGAGAGCCATGAAGTAAAAAGTATAATGATACTCGGAGGAAGCAGGATAGGCAAACATGTCGCATTATATATGCAGAGAAACTGTGAGGTGAAGCTTATTGACTCCGACCCGGAAAGGTGTGAGGACCTTGCAGAAATTCTTGACAATACACTCATTATCAATGGTGATTGCCGGGATGCTGAATTGCTCGAACAGGAGGGTGTTTCAAACATGGATGTATTTATTGCTGTTACAGGCAACTCAGAATTAAATATTCTTTCATGTCTCCTGGCAAAGAATCTGGGTGTCAAGAAGACCATTGCAGAGGTTGAGAATATGGAGTATATCAATCTTGCTGAAAATTCAGGAATCGATACAATAATCAATAAAAAGATTTCCGCTGCCAGCAGAATCTTCCGCCATACAACAAGCCTTAATGTGACTCAGGTAAAATACATGGCCGGAACCGAAGCTGAGATAATTGAGTTCAATGTTCCTCTTGACGCAAAGATTACAAGAGGTACCCTCAGAAGCCTTGATTTTCCCAAAGATGCAATAGTAGGTGGCGGAACCAGGGATGGTGTCCCGTTTATTGCGACCGGTGATACCATAATAAGGGCAAACGATAAAGTGGTTGTTTTTACCTTGCCGTCAGCCTACGACCAGCTGACAAAATTCTTCACCTGATAAGGTATGGTCAATTTCAGGATCATCGCCAGAGTTTTCAGTCTTGTGTTAATAGTGGAAGGTCTTTTTATTCTACTTTCCGCTGCAGTCTCGTATTTATTTAAGGAATCCGTCACAACCCGACTTTTCCTATCCGGTATTATTACAATTGTAACAGGTATTCTGGTGTTTACCCCCCTGCGTAATGAAGAAAAAATATACGGATTTAAGGAAGGTTATATTCTTACTGTAGGCATATGGCTGATACTGAGCTTGTTTGGCACAATTCCTTTTTTATTAACAGGTTCCATAAAAAATTTCAGTGACGCATTTTTCGAATCGATTTCGGGATTTACAACAACAGGTGCAACGATTCTGGAGAATATTGAATCCCTGCCACACGGTATTATTTTCTGGAGAAGTCTTACCCAATGGATCGGAGGAATCGGGTTCATCCTTATTTCGCTATCTGTATTGCCGATTGTAAAAACGATAAATATTCAGCTTACCATAACCGACTTTACCGGACAGGCAACTGACAAATTAAATCCGAGGACCAGGGAAACTTCAAAAATGCTTGTGTCGATATATATCATTCTCACCCTGGTTGAATCAGTAACGCTAATCATTGGGGGGATGAATATCTTTGATGCGATATGTATCTCACTTTCAACAATATCAACAGGTGGATTCTCGCCAAAGAATTACAGTATCGCTTTCCTGGGATCCCCTTTCATTCTTATTACATTGACTGTTTTCATGTTCCTTGCCGGAACTAATCTGTCCCTTATTTACTACGCGTACAAGGGTAATTTCAGGAAACTCAAAGGCAACAGCGAATTCATTTTCTATTCAGTTCTTTGTTTCATTTTTATAGTAATATTCTCTCTGACTCTCTGGCAGAAACAGGTTTATCCTGTTGGACAATCAATTCTGCAGGGTGCATTTCAGAGTATCTCAGCAATAACTACGACCGGATTTTATTATACGGACTACAACATGTGGGGTGGTTTTCTGATACTTCTCATTTTCATCCTTATGATAGCGGGTGGAACATCGGGTTCCGCCAGTGGCGGACTAAAGATGATCCGGATACTACTGGCTGGTAAGAATGCCCGTCACGAAGCGAAGAGAATGGTGCATCCCAATGCAGTTATACCTGCCCGGCTGGATGAAAAGGTCATTCCTCAGAGCATGCACTATAACTTGCTTATATTCATTACATTATATCTCATTGTTATTTGTATTTCGGCTCTCGGGATCTCCTTAATGGGGTATGATCTGATCACTTCGTTCAGTACTTCGGCAGCGATGCTGGGAAATGCAGGTCCGGCTCCTGGTTCATTGGGGCCATTTGACACTTTTGCATTACTGCCGGTTGGAGGCAAATGGTTCTTTGCTTTTCTGATGCTTCTTGGAAGGCTCGAGATTATTTCTGTCCTTGTTCTGTTTACCAGAAGCTTTTATAAAAGATAATGATCCAAAATCTGCTAAAATCAGTGCAGATTGAAGCGGACTGAAATCCTGATTTACCATTCAAGAATTCCCAGACCCTGCCGGACAACCCGGATTTCATCGCCGGTGCAGTCGACGATGGTGGAAGCTTCATTGTTTCCGTATCCGCCGTCAATGACTATATCAGCAAAGTCGCGGTGTTTCTCCCAGATAAGTTCAGGATCGGTTGTGTACTCTATAATTTCATCAGGATCGTGGATAGAAGTTGTCATTATCGGTCGTCCAAACTCCTTCAAAATTTCATGGACGATACTGTTGTCGGGAATCCTGATACCAACTGTTTTCTTTTTATTCTTGAACAACTTCGGGATCAGGTTATTTGCTTTAACAATGAATGTGAAAGGTCCGGGAAGGTTGCGTTTTAATAATCTGAAGATATTGTTATCCCTGATTATTGTATACTCAGAGAGCTGACTCATATCATTAAAGATGATCGACAAATCAGGATTTTCAGGATTCAGACCTTTCAGCTGAGCAATCCTTTCAATTGCCTTGTGAGACTTAATATCACATCCCATGGCATAAACCGTATCGGTCGGGTATATTATAATACCTCCATCCTCAAGGGTATCTACCACCTTTCGGATGTGTTTTGAATTGGGATTTTCGGGGTATATTTTGAGTAACATAACCAGTTTAAAAAGGTACTGTAAAGATAGTTAAAAGTGCCTAAAGTGAGCCTGAGTGTCTGGAGTAAGAATACCCCCGGCCAGCTTTAGCTGGCCGGGGGTTTCTCGTCCCTTTAGGGGGGTTGGGGGATAAAAAAAAGGGTAAGCTACTTACATCGCACCGCTACAACTGCCTACCCTTGCTACCTTCCGATCCTGGGGGAGTTCAG
>CAZKMH010000183.1:0-7339 GCA_964553395.1 uncultured Rikenellaceae bacterium
ACCGGTCATTACGAAACCGGGCGGTATATTCATAAAAAGCGGATAAATCGGGGAGAAACGACCACCTGTAATAACTTATCCCCGAGTTCTGTAAATTCAATGCAGTCTGAAATTGCAGATATTCAATACGTTTGCTATAATCAAGGATCTTTGCCGTGTCATAAAGAATTTCATTTTCATATCTGGACGTATCGTATAATACAGTCAGTTGCTTTTCGGGAGCCACTCCCATAAGTTGTTTTAATACAGCATACTTGGCTTTCAGGGATTCCTGTACGGATCTCCTTTGTGCCTGTGTATTGCCGAGTGCTATTTCAGTGCGCTGATAATCTATTCTGTCTGTGAGGCCATTCTGATAAAGGTGGTAAGCTGTCTTATAATTCTGCTGAAGGCGAAGTATGTCTTCATTCAGAACATTAAACTGCTCCTGCGTCAATAACACATCGAAAAAAGCTTTAGTTACATCAGCATAGGTATTGATCTTTGAATTTCTGGTGTTTTGTGAAGCCTGATTTCGAAGTTCTCCGGAATTCCTGGCAGCAAAGTACAAATCGCTTCTGTATAAAGTCTGACTTGCAGAGAAAATACCGGCCGATACATTAGCCGATGTGGAAGGTAAAGAAAGTCCGGGAGAGGACGGATCAGATACGTTAGGATAGTTCGTCATCGGTATCTGCAGGTAATGTTGCAAATTGGCATCAAATTCCATTTGCGGATACCATCCCGACAAAGAGATCCTAATGTCTCTCCTGGTAATTTCTTCATCAATCAGGGCTTGTCTGACCAGGGATTGGTTTGCCAGCGCGTAGTTTATGCATTGTGATAATGTTGCTCCTGACGGAAGCGTATCATGAGCAGTTTGTCCTTGCAAAAAATTGGAAATAACAAATAATAGTGTACCTATCAATTCCTTCCTGTATTTCTTGAATCCGTGTTCTTTTCCAGGCATATTTTGAAAGAAATATCTCAATCCGGATAATATTCTGTTTTAAACTTTAATTTGTTTCCGAAGACGGAAGTGTAAATATAAACGAATTGACACGACATTTGACTTAATTATTTTAAAGAATATTTCATGAATTTTGGACACAGTTACGGAGTTCAATAAAACCAGCCATTCGAAATGCTCCAGGTCCTGAATAAGTCCGGAAACACAAGAATAAGCGTTTTACTTTTTCAGAACCGGCAACAGGATATTACTTGCATTCTTTGAATTATGATGAATACGGATAGTTGCTTTTTGAAAATCACTTTCCTTTGCCTCATAAATATTGACAAACTTCTGCGGATTCCGGTCAACCAAAGGGAACCAACTGCTTTGTATCTGTATCATGATGCGATGGCCCCTTTTAAATGTGTGTGCAACATCGCCTATATCGAATTTCACACGTTCAATTTGTCCGGGCTCAAATGGTTCAGGATTTTCAAAACTTTTCCTGTACCGTCCCCTGAAAATCTCCCCATGAACAAGCATTTCATAACCACCCATAGGGTACACGATTTCTGGATCTTTGTCGGCATAAATATCTATTTTGTTATAAGATAAACTGTCAGGAAAGACATCAATCAATTTGACAACAAAATCAGCATCTGTTGATGATATAGAGGTATGCAAATCGGCTGTAACAACCCCTGTAACGGTAACATCATCATTTAATATGGCCGTTTTAAATGCGATTACATCAGGTCTGCGTTCAGCAAAACGCTGATCATCGGTCATGTATTCTCTTGTTCTTGAAAAGTGAACATCCTCAGTATAAGGAACAGGTTTTGCCGGATCACTGAGGTATTCACTATAACCTGTCACCGGGGCAGGCCGGTTCCAATCCAGTTTACCTTTATCCTGCAAATAAAGAACTTTATCTACTTTTCCGGCAGGAGGCCACTGGTCAAATTGTCTCCACACATTAGCCCCGGTAAGAAAAATATTTGCTTCGGCAATTTTTGAAACATCTCCGGTTCCCTTAAGAAAGAAGTTGAAAAAAGGAATTTCCATATTTTGCTGATACCACAGGTTTGTGTTGCTTTCAAAATTCACATTACCAATGCGTGTACCATCATTTTTAGCCCATTGCCCATGGTACCAGGGGCCCATTACAAGTCTATTGAATTCTTTACCCGGATTATTAACCTCGGCTGCTTTGTATGAATTCCATCCACCCCAATGGTCTTCAGCATCAAAGAGACCACCAACCCATAACATGGCTGGCTTCAGGTTCCTGGTTGCATTGCGTGCATCGCGTGCTTTCCACCAGGAGTCATAATTTGGATGTGCAAATAGTTCCTTCCAAAAACTAATACTGTCACCCATTAATTTTGTAAAGGCCGGCAAAGGCCCCGTTTCCAGAAAAAATTTGTAGTTGTCGTGAATGGGATAATCTGCTGCAGTTGCAGGAATAGAAGTGGGCAGGGGATGTGGCATGCCAAATCCAGATCCCATTGCTGAATAAAAATTATATGCATCCATTAATAAAAATGCACCATTGTGATGCCAGTCATCACCAATAAACCAATTTGTAACTGGTGCCTGCGGACTGACAGCAACCAATGCAGGATGATTGCTGGCTGCTGCCATGGTGGAATAAAAGCCGGGGTATGAAATTCCGAATACTCCAACCTTTCCATTATTGTGTGGAATATTTTTTATCAGCCAGTCAATGGCATCATAAGTGTCGCTGGCTTCATCAATGTCTTTGTTCGTTCTTTTATCAGGATTAAATGGTCTGACATTTACGAAATCGCCTTCGCTCATCCATCTGCCACGAACATCCTGGGTTACCATTATATATCCTTCTCTAAAGTACGCTTTTGAATAATTGTTCCAGTAATCCTTCCACTTATCCTCACCGTATGGTTCGCAGGAGTAAGGAGTACGGGTTATTAAAATAGGATGATCTTCCGAATTGTTTTTCGGGAAATAAATTGAAGTGAATAATTTTATCCCGTCCCTCATTGTTATCAACCGCTCCATTTTGGTATAATTGTTTACGATCCAGATACTGTCAGCATTCTGGGCAACCAGGTAAAGACACAATAAGTTAAAGGCTATTAAAAAAAGAAGCTTTTTCATTTGCCGTTGTATTAGATTGTCATTTATTGATTTAATTCAGATAAAGTTAAGAAAGACGACAACACAAGTCAAATAAAAGAACCATCCACCGGGGTCTTATCCCGGATGGATGGAATCAGCACGGTTGTTTTTCAGATAGTCTGCTGGTCAGAGCCGGAAGCACTCAGTATCTCCTGTACCATTCTTGTAACGCTGCGGAAATCTGTCTTCCCGGTGCTCATCATAGGTAGTTCCTTAATAACTATAAATTGCCTTGGAAGAGCAATAACGGGCAATTCATTTAACATCTTTCTGAGTATTTCTGTCTTGTTTACCTCCTTAGTGACTGTTGCCACGATATATGATCCCTTTTTTTCATCCGATACCTCAACAACACAACAGGATACTCCCTCCGGAATGAGCTTCTCCAATATATTCTCTACCTTAACCAGTGAGACCATTTCCCCTCCGATCTTTGCAAACCTCGTAAACCGGCCGGCAAGCCAGAGATAGCCATCTTCGTCAAAAAAGCCCATATCGCCCGTATTATACCAGCCGTCAACCAGCGCTTCAGCAGTAAGCTCCGGATCATCATAATATCCTTTCATTACAGAATCTCCTTTTACCAGGATCTTCCCGACTTCCCTGATTTTACACTCTTCACCGGTCTCAAAATTCTCAATTCTGACATGAACATTAGGAATAACCCTGCCGGTGCTTCCGGGTCTGTTAAACTCAAGTGAGTTAACTGATATTACCGGAGATGTCTCAGTAGCTCCATATCCCTCTATAAGCGTGACCCCATGCTTTTTCATATACCCTTCTCTCAGAGAATCCGGGCATTTATCAGCACCTGCAACCATTAACCTGAGTGTTTTAAAATCGCCGGGTTCGGATTTATTAAGATAACCCCAGAAAAAACTTGGCGTACCAACCATTATTGTCGGCTTTTCATCACGGGCAATATTACTGATTGTCTGATAATCAAGAGGATTAGCGTATGAGACCATAGTCATACCGTAATAGAATGATACCCAGAGATTTACTGTTAATCCAAATACATGGTAAAAAACAAGATTTGCCAATATAATATCTGATCCGGAAATATTAACGTAACTGCCAAAATTTTCAATATTCGAAGCAATATTCCGGTGGGTCAGCTGTACTGCTTTCGGATCTTTTTCACTGCCGCTGGTAAATAATATTGCAGCAGTGTCATCTTCTCCTCCTTTATAAATAGTATTGAAGATCATATTAACAGGAAGTTTTGACTTCAGAGCCGCCTTAAGCTTATCGCCTGTTGTAACACCCGCCATTATATCCTCAATCAGTATCATGCCGTCAATTACAGGACAGTTGATCTTTTCCAGTAATGCTTTCGAAGTAATGATTGTTTTGAATTTGCATTTTTTCTGCGCATATTTTGCATTGGACTCAGCACCTGTAGAATAGTTTATCATTACAGGTATTCTCCCGCTCATCAGTGCGCCGACCGAAGCCAGGGCACAACCAGCGGAAGTAGGGATCATAATGCCAATGAACCCCTTATCGTACTTATTAAATTTTGAACTCAGGATCAGAGCGCCGATCAATGCTCTTGAATAAGTAACTGATTTCCCTGTGGTTTTATCAATGATCGCAAACTTTTCGGCTTGCTGCTTTGCTATGCGAACAAAATGCTGATGAAGTAGCATAATGGTTAGTATGAATTATAGTTTCACTGGCAAGGATAAAAAGCCTAATATAATGAAATATGTTCGAATTCATATAGAAGTTAAAAATTCATTCGAAAAATACAGAATATATTAAAATTATGGATCTCTCTCAAATAATGATATTTACTGGTCCCGCACTGAGAATTGTAAATAATGTGATCCATTCCGGTCGAAAATCAGTCATCAATTGTGTGAGCCGGAATTTTAAGAGCAACCCTAACCCCTGTTTGCCTGGTTTTTTCTGGGAACATCCGGATTCCGTATCCCCGGATATGGAGTATAAAGCGGGAAATATTGTCCATATCTTTCACCAAAAATAACTTCAGCCAGTACATATTCAGGGTATGTATTGATTAATCCTAATTCCAGATGAAGTTCCTTTTCAACCTTAATGTTGCGTTCATCGCATATACTGGCACACTCTAACTCTTTCCCCTGGTATAGATTTTTCCTTTCTGTGATCTTTGGACTTTTTATGCCGTGTTCTTTTTCAAGAAACCAGAAATATTCTGAAACAGTAAAATATTCTTTTGAATTCTTTACATTTTTTACATATTCTTCCATATTTAATTGATTATATTACTTTTGAACATAAACTGCAGGATTTAGAATGTTATACAATATGAAGAGAGCAACCCGAATTCCTGTTCATCCGATTTAACATATTTTATCAAATATCTGATACTTAATTCCAATAAATATTATTTCATCCGGCAGCGATATCCAGCATACGGTTTACAGCGGGATTCGGATTGATGATATCCTCCGCAGATCTTATGGTGATTGTCGGAATTGCGCCATGTTCCAAATGAATCTGCATGCGCAATTCTTCGTCTTTATTTCTTCCTCCGAGACCCGAATATCCGATAGTACGGCATAATTTTCCAAAGAGAAATTCATTGAGGTTGCATCCTCCGGCACGTTCCAATCCTTCTATTGAGGACTGCCAGCTTTTGAAAAGATGTGCCTGGGAAAATGACTCTCCCTGGGCAGTTATTTCATTTAATCCTTCACCCCCTACAACAAGCCCGTCTCCCAAATCCGCCACATGTCTGATAAGCCGATTCATACCTTCAGTCGGAGCAATTGATTCAACAATACAATTATGGATATTCCATATACAAAGCGTTACATCAATAAAAACGGTATCAAGAGAAAGTTCCCGGACAGCCTTCAGAATATTTTCCCCCAATATAGACCGCCACATACTTAGACCCGGATGGATTTTTACCATTACTTTCTTATCCTGGTTGTTCAGGCGATTCATATTTGATTCAGGAACACCAATACCTCTGCCTTTATACCAGCTCCAGCCCTGAAGCTGTTTTGTCTCAACATCCCTATATGGAAAATCCCTGATTTGTGTATACACGGGGTGAGAAGGATCCATATCGATGGAGTTGAAATGTGGCATGACATGAAATCCCATTTGCCGGCATTTTTTTATGAAGACTTTTGCACTTTCACTCGCTGTATAAGTTGGATAATTTTCGTCATATCCGTCAGTCCGCCAGTTTGAAAAATGCAGTAAAACATTTTTTGGTGACACTCTTTTTGCTAATGCATCGAGGATCCCCGGATTTCCCGGGCACCATGATACTGCCAGTTTTACATTATATATCCACGGCTGGCGTCTCCGCTCTTCAGACTCCAGATTATATGCCTGCCAGTACCACTGCCGGTATTTTTCCGCAGGTACATGCCAGTTTCCCGAATATGTATTGATTCTCCAACAGATACCGCCGGCACTTAGATTTTCACTGATGGGGCCATATGTTTCGCTTTCCAGGCCGATAAAAAACGGGTCGGATTCGATACCGGTTTGCAGAGCCTTAAATCTGTAACGGGTGTCCCGGGTATGAATCCAGAATCCTCCTTCTATGGATTGTAAGATGGCGAAACCGGCTTCCCAGGAAAATGGCCATCTCCATCTGTTATTTTTGATTAAGGGATCGTCTAATTTTAATTTAATGCCCTGGAAGAAAGGTGCGACTAACTCAAGACCTGGTTTAAGGCCTGAAATACTCCAGCGGCATGCCAATACTCCGGGGCGGGATGAGTAAGCAGAAGGTTCTATCATCAGATCACCCGTCTCAGCATCAGCAGATATTGAAAGAACCCCATCCCCGTCCCAGCTGTGAAATACTATTTCTGCACTATGATCGGAGATTTGATGACTTTCGATAGTGCCAAACTTTTCTTCATTAACCTGAACCAGCTCATTTTTAATGTACAGTAATTGTAATGCCCGGAAATTACTGACATCCGGCTTTTCAATAAATTCTTCCTGGTTGATCTTGCTCCTGAGAGATGATAAAATCCCTTTCTCTATAACCGCAGATAACGTCTGGGTTTCGATGTATACTTTATTATCTTTTACCCCAACCGATACCAGCTTCCCGGGTGATACTGATTTCGTGCTTACCTTAAGACTATCAGATTGATTTCCACTTAATTGAGGTGGCATGTATACCGCCGCTGCAGAATATCCCGCAGTTTGCAGAAATTTTCTTCTTTTCATATAACAACTCTTATAATATTTTATCGATGGCTCGGATTTAAATATATATTTTCA
>CAZKMH010000184.1:0-7313 GCA_964553395.1 uncultured Rikenellaceae bacterium
GGTAGTTATGAAGAACATTATACATTGATCTTGAGCTGTTGAACAGCTTCATCGATCCTCCTGTCGGAACTCCCTCAAAACCGATAACAGTATTTGCGAATCTTTTTCTTGGTACACAGAAACCTGATGCCCCTCCTACCTGAACAGCTTTTGTATCGCCATCGCCGAATTCATTTACGAACTCCTGGACCGACATACCGAGTTCAAGCTCAAATATTCCGGGAGTTGGCGTATCGCCGGAAATGGAAAACACTTTTGAGCCTCTTGAGTCCTTAGTTCCGAGCTGGCTATAAGATTCAGGACCATGTTTTATTATCATCATGGCCGTTACGAGTGTCTCAACATTATTGATGGATGTGGGCTTTCCGAAAATTCCTGAGGTAGTAGGATACGGAGGTTTGTTGCGCGGTTCACCGCGTCCACCTTCCGCTGATTCGAAGAGTGCGCTTTCCTCACCGCAGATATATGCTCCGCTTCCCATAAAGTAATTTATTTTAAAATCGAATCCTATGTCCTTAATAAGTTTGTGAAATGTCTCCAGTTCCTTCATAAGCTGGGGCAAAAGAAACCTGTATTCACCACGCAGATAAACAATCCCCATTTTTGCACCAATGGCTTTCCCCGCTATTACCATGCCGCCGTAAACCTTGTACGCCACTCTGTCAAGGATCTCACGGTCTTTAAATGTACCGGGCTCACCCTCATCGGCATTGCAGACAACATATTTATCCGGGTTTTTTACGGCTGCCGTATATTTCCATTTCAGACCGGTCGGGAATCCGGCACCGCCACGCCCCTTAAGTCCTGAATCGAGCACTTTCTGAACAATGTCCGAAGGTTTCATTTTATAAGCCATTGTCAGAACCTCTTTGGGATCTACTTTTTCGAATATAAGATCTACCTTATTTAGTCCTCTCTTTTCCATCTTGTCAGGGTATTACTTTTTTTGCATATATCCTTTAATTACCTCAACAACCTTTTCAGGTGTAAGCTCGGTGTAAGGTATTTCATTTATAAGCATAGCAGGTGCTTTATGGCACCAGCCGATACAGTTTGTCTCAATAAGGCTGAATTGCTTATCGGAAGTGGTCTCTCCAACCCTTATCTTCAGCATATCTTCAAGAATCTGGATTATTTCACTTTTGCCCTTCATTGAACATGTTATTGTTTTACAGACTCTTATCACATACTTTCCTCTCACCTGAGTATCGAGGAAGGTATAAAATGATGCAGTTCCGTAAACTTCAGCTGCAGAGATATCAAGCTCTTTTGCAACTTCAACCATAGCCTCATCAGTAAGATAATTATGCTTTTCAACTATACCCTGAAGTATAGGCATAAGGCTCTCTCTTGCACGGCCATGCTTATCGGATAATTCCTTTACGATATTTCCTAAATGATACATTTCCAGTTGATTTTTAGATAGTTAACTATTTTTTATTTTATTTTTTTCTGTTGTTTTTTTTGCGCTGTGAATTTAATAACAATCCTATTTAAAAAAACATTACATATATCATTGTGGATAATTTAGAATGAAAATAAACAAGGGCAGAAAGGCATAACGGCACAAGGGCACAAAGGTGCAAGGGCACAACGATGAAAATTTATTATATATACATGCGATATGCGATATACGATTTTAAATGATTGTAAGACCGCTATACTGCACGACTACACAACTTGCTTTAATCTTCCACCAGAATCGAACTCAATAATGAAATGTTTTGAATATTGGAATAATCATACTGATACAACCCGTCATCACCGATTAGCACAAGAACACTGCCAATCGGAATTACATCGTATGCCTTGATATTCGGGTAGGTATAAATTAGGTGATCGGTAATTTTTGTCGGATCAGCAGCATTATAAATTTTGAGACCTGCAGTTCCATCACAAATGAAAAGAAGATCGCCATCCTTTCCAAGTCCATGAGGATTAACCATTCCATATGTCGATACCAACAGAGGGGAATTGATATTTACAACATTGACAACGCTTAAAGTATTGGCTGAGCCTCCACAGTTAGTGCCGGTACGGAGTGTAATATAGGCAAGGTTATTATCAACAATCACAGGATCGCAGCTCCTGGCATGCGAGAAGAATGCCTTTGATTGTGGCGAAAGCGGTATGCTTATGTCAAAAATAACCATACCGGTGGTTGTTCCGAGAAACATGTTTTTGTCAGTCAGGAACATTGTCTCCACTCCCCATCCGGGATAGATATCGTTGTGCATTACCGGATTTGTTTTATTGGTGATATCAAAAACTTTCAGGGTGTTCTGATCAAGAATATACAGTACATTACCCTTTATGCCGAACCTTGCCATCGAACCGCCTACACCCACTCCGCTTCCGCTCACTCCCGATGATGCTCCGCTCGCATTCTTTAATTCTGCAAATGCCATCCTGTCCAAGAAAACAGGATAAGGATTATAATTCTGATTAACTCTCTCCTTGATTTTTCTCACCTCCCAGTCTATAACTACTCCTCTTTCCTCCTCGACGAAACCCATCGGATAATCATTGTCTGTAGGAGGTACCGTATAGGGAAGAATATCTTTAAGCCGTCCCGATTCATGAATGTTATTTACATCCTCTACATCGAAAACCACCAGGTCGACAAAGGAATCGGCATACATAATAAAACCGGATATAGATATATCAACTACTCCGGGTACCTTAACAAATGCTTTATGTATCGGTGAAGCAGGATTGGCGTTATCGAAAACATGTATCCCCTTCAGCTCTTCAACAATAAAAATATAATTATCCTTAAAATAGATCTTACCCGGATTTTTCAATTCAACATTCTGCTCCACGATAACCGCTTCCCTTAAATCGTCATAGGACATATAAACAGGTGCATTACCAGTGTAAACGCGGTATGTAGCATCTTCACATGATATTATCAATAAAGCCAGAATTGATAAAACAGGAATAATTGGAATGATTTTTGCTTTCATAAGAGTCAGGTTTAGTTAATGATTACGAATCAAAAATCATGCTAAACTCACTAACCCTAAAAAAAACTTAACATGAAAAAACAATTTGCAATCAGCATTCTGCTGATATTCATAATCTTACCGCTATCAGCACAAAGAAGAAAAGATGCATTATATCTGAAGAACGGTAGTATAATCTACGGAAAGCTGGTAGAAATAACCGAAAACCAGTATAAGATCCAGTCAGGTGATGGCAGCCTTTTTATTTACCCCCTCGATGAAGTTGATAGATTTGTAAAAGAGTCTCCGCTTTTCACCGGGAGAAAAGAGGATGGCTTTGGAATTGCCCTCGAAGCAGGTCTTCTTATCGGTGCACAGATTTCAAGATATCCTGCTCCTTTCAGTTTCAACGTTCTTGGCAATTATACTATAAATACAAGGAACATAATCAGTCTCGGATCAGGTGTGGAGTTCCTTGGCGTGCCATTCACACCCCTGTTTCTTGAATACAAATACCTGCTGAAAGATAATAGGACAAGTCCGTTTCTCTTTGCCCGTGGAGGTGGTCTGTTCCACCTTGGTACCGAAGAGACAGATCCTTATAATAATAATGAATACGATAAGAAGAACTTTAAAGGTGGATTTTCCTTTACTGCCGGCACGGGCATTTCATGGGCAAGGGAAGATGTGGAGCCATATCTGAGCTTTGCATACCGCCATGCTGCAACCAGCTATGTGCAAAAGACCTACGTTAACGGAACCTATCACGACTATACTTATCAGGATACCTATAACAGACTTGAAATAAAATTCGGCTTCCGGTTCTAGGTATTTGATCAGATCTTTGAAAATCTGCGGAATCAGCGGGAAATTTTAATCTTATCCGATATCCATTCAATCCACTTATCTATACCATCTCCGTTGGTGCAGGAAATTTCAAAGAGCGGGATCTGAGCATTGATCATTTTCAGATCCGATTTGAAATTGTCCGAATCAAAATTGGTATAGGGGATCAGATCGGTCTTGTTAAGTAAAACAGCCTTTGCTTCCCTGAACAGCATGGGATATTTGCCCGGCTTATCATCGCCCTCGGCAGTGCTCACAAGGGCAAGCTTGAATGTCTCGCCCAGGTCAAACTGCGACGGACAAATAAGGTTCCCGACATTCTCGATAAACAGAACATCGAGTGAATCAAGATCGAACGAACCAAGGACCTTTGAAATGCTATGGGAATCGAGATGGCATCCGCCTTCGGTATTAATGACCACTATCGGAACATTATATTTCTTTAGTCGTTGAGCATCCCTGTCAGTGGTAATATCGCCTTCAATAATTCCTATCCTGAATTTTGATCCGAGTGCCTCGCAGGTACGCTCCAGCAAAGTGGTTTTCCCGGCTCCCGGTGAACTTATTAAATTAACCATGAGCACTTTTTTAGATTCCAGCAGACTTCTCACCTCAGCGGCTTTGTTTTGATTCCTGTCGAGGATATTTTTCATTATCTTGATTTCCATATCATTCTCCTTCTATGCTTTTAATAAATAATTCTTTACCGCTGATTATGCTCAGATCTGTCGATTCGCAGTTGTTGCAGGTGAAACGGTTCTCCATAACCTGAAAATCATATCCGCAATTAATACATTTCATCCTTACCGGCACTATTTCAATATTCACTTCAGCATCTTCTGCGACCGAATTCCTGACTGCCTCACTAAAAGCAAACCTGAATATGTCAGGAACTATCTGGACCAGTTGTCCGAAGCTGATATTCACCTTTGTAACCTTTTTCAGATTTTCTCTCCCGGCTGTCTCAAGAATTAAGGCTGTAAGATCCTCTGCTATTTTTATTTCGTGCATACACATATTATATTATGAGTATCGGCAATCATGCATAAAAACCCATTGATTTTCAAGCAATTTGCAATTTAGTATTCATGATTGCCGATAGTCATTTAATATATTAACAGATCCTTGGAAGCTGTACTCCTGACGGCATATCAAGGATACGTTTCCCTCCGGCAGAGGTATTGAGGACGACCAGTTTCCTTTCCCCGGGGATGATCTCCCCAATAATTGCCGAATCTTTCCCGGGCAAATATGCCCTCATAATATCCAGTACTTCTGTTTCGCTGCCGGAACCTGCCACAATCAGTACCTTTCCTTCATTTGCCAGGTAAAGTGGATCAAATCCGAACATTTCACAGGCACCTTTGACCGGGTCATCAACAGGTACAGCAGCCTCATCAACAGCTATATCCCGGCCTGTCATACCGGCCAGCTCATTCAAAACACCAGCCAGTCCGCCCCTGGTAAGGTCGCGCATAAAATGCACCTCCCCGCATTTTTCCAGCACACCCGATATCAGATGATTCAGACATGCACAATCGGTAATCACCGGCGTACTGAAGCTGAGATTGTTACGTGCACCGAGAACCGCTATCGAATGATTTCCCAGCGGACCGTTTATTATCAAATGGTCTCCCTGCCTGATATGGCTTCCACTGCTAATATGTTCCAACCTGTGATCCATAATCCCAGTCCCGGAAGTTGTGATGAACAGCTTGTCGCACTTCCCCTTTCCGACCACTTTAGTATCTCCGGTGACGACCTTCACCCCTGCTTTCACTGCCTCCTCCGCCATGGAATCAACAATCTGGATCAGTTCTGCAAGCGGGAAACCCTCTTCTATAATAAATGAAGCTGAAATAAACATTGGCTTCGCTCCCGATACAGCAAGATCATTCACAGTCCCGCATATTGCCAGTTTTCCGATATTTCCACCCGGGAAAAACAACGGATCCACCACATAAGAGTCAGTAGTAAATGCAAGTGTAGTCCCTGTGATTTTCAGTACTGCTGAATCGGTCAGAGGTTCCGGGATCTCAAACTTCTTTGCAAACACCTGGCTGATCAGTTCGTGTGTCAGTTTTCCTCCGCTGCCATGATTTAAAGTTACAGTTGCATCCATCAGGTAATCTTGTATTTATACCATGTATTGCATGAGCCTTCATTTGATACCATGCAGGCACCTACCGGATTCTCCGGTGAACATAAATTTCTGAATAAAGGACAATCCTCCGGTGTTTTTGATCCTCTGAGAATATCCCCGCATATACACGATTTGTTCTCCTCATGAGGTACGACCTTAACAGGAATTGCAATTCCGGCATCGAATCTCTCATATACTTTTCTCAAAGTAAGACCGCTTGAAGGGATCACACCAAAACCTCTCCAAAAAGCATCGCAGGGTTCAAATACTTCTCTCATCTGCTTCTGTGCCAGAATGTTGCCCTCTCCTGTAACTGCCCGTCTGTACTGGATCTGAATATCCGGGAAATTCAGATTTACCTGTCTTATCAGCATCAGTATCGATTGCAGAAGATCGGTTGGTTCAAAACCGGTAACGACGCATCCGATCCTGTATTTTTCAGGAATGAAGCTAAAAAGTGAAGAACCTGTAACTGCGGCCACGTGACCCGGACAAATAAATCCATTGAAGCTGGCTCCTCCTTTTATAATTTCTTCCATTGCAGCAGGCATTGTTTTATGAGCGCTCAGAAGATAGAAATTGTCAATATTTTCCAGTTCAGCTTTCTTTATTGTAACTGCAGTTCCGGGTGCTGTGGTCTCAAAACCTATTCCCAGAAAAATAATCTTTTTGTCCGGGTTGAGCTTTGCAATTCCGAGTGCATCAAGACCTGAGAAAATTATTCGTACATCAGCTCCGGCGGCTCTCATTTTCTCAAGTGATGTTACCGATCCGGGGACCCTCATCAGATCTCCGAAAGTCGTAATTATAACATCATCTTTTTCAGAATAAGCAACAGCCTTATCCATAAAATCCGTACCTGTAACACAGACCGGACATCCGGGACCAGAGATCAGTTTTATATTGCCGGGCAGCAATGACGGGATGCCAAACCGGTGAATTGCAGCTGTATGTCCTCCGCAAACTTCCATGAAGGTATATTCACCCGTAGCTGACTTCCTGATCTGATCTGCCAGCCTGAATATCAAATTCTTATCCCTGTATTCATCAATATATTTCATGCTGGACCATTCAGGGCATTGTCGATCTCTCTGAGTATCCTGAGCGTTTCTTCAGCCTCCTCTTCACTTATTTTTTGTATGGCAAATCCGGCATGCAGTAATATATAATCCCCGACTTTTGCTTCACTGATCATTTGAAGTCCCGCTTTAAATATCGATCCCCCGGTTGACACTTCTGCCATATCTCCTTCAATTGATACGATTAAGGCCGGAATACTCAGACACATAGTTTTTTTGATTTTGAGGCAATTACCAGTTGTCCGAGCGAAATTCCCCCGTCATTGGCCGGTACCTGGTGGTTTGTCAGTACTTCAAATT
>CAZKMH010000185.1:0-7276 GCA_964553395.1 uncultured Rikenellaceae bacterium
CTTGTTCCGTACTGATAGTTGGTCTGGCTCCAGTAGTTACCCTGATCGAATGCATATAAATTATTACCCAAAACCTCATCAGCAAACAGATACTGATTCCAGGCCCCGCATTTATTAGGATCAGGTATACAATTATATAATTCTTCAATAAAACCCTGGAAACTCCTGAAATTACCGTAAGCGTCCTTTTCGGTAATTGTCGCTTCCGGTGCTTTATCCAGGTAGTTTTCGCACGACGCTAATGCCAGTAACACAATAATGGTACTAACAGCAAAATTCAGATTGAATTTTATATTTATGGTTTTCATCATAATAAGATTTTGATTATACTGGTATGATGGAACCCACATGTTGATAAAGTTATTCTTAAAAATGTTTGTATAGAATAACATGTGGGTTTCATAATTGCGAATGTTAAAAGGTTACATCAATACCGAAATTAATACGCTTCACCGTAGGATAAGCTCCACTTGAAGCGCTTCCTCCCGACCATGCCACTTCCCTGTCGTCAGGCAGATCTGACCAGAATAATAGGTTATTGCCATTTAGGAAGAATTTAAGCGATGCCAGTCCGGCCTGCCTCATCCACTGGTTATTGAATGTATAAGCTATTTCAGCTGTTTTAAGTCTCCAGAAAGAAGCATCAAATATATAGTAATCACCATAGACCTCTCCGGCTGTCTTCCACCTTGGCAGGAATGAGGTAGCATTCAGGTTATCCTCCGACCAGTGGTCAGCAACATGAGCGAATACCACGTCAGTGCTTGAAGGGAGATTATCCATTCCGAAACTGCGTGAAGCATTGTTCACTCCGTAGAGCTGGATCATCACGCTTAAACCTTTATAACCTAAACCTGACTGAATATTGGCAGTGTTCTGCGGGATCTCCGAAAAGCCCCAGGGAACGCCATCATCACTTCCCTTAATGACACCGTCAGCATTAAAATCAAGTATGTTGTAATATCCGGGGATCTTTGAAGCATCGTTTGTTTCCATCGGAACACTTCCGTAAATTTCATCCCAGTTATTATAGAAACCGGTTCTGACAGTAGTTTTTGTCTGCCCGATAGCGAAACCTGCTCTCTTTTGATGTGCATCGAGAAGGGCCGGATCATCCCTGTTTATTATCTTGTTTATATTTCTGGCAAGTGACACATTGGTCCAGAAACGCCACCCTGTATTTGTTCTTTTATCGAACCTGACTTCAAGTTCCTCACCATGTGATTTAACTTCTCCAACGTTGGACCCCGGAGGGGTGGTACCAAAAAACGGAGGGATACTCCTTGAGCCGCCCTCAAGCAAAATATCGCTTCTGTATTCGGTGAAATAATCAAAGGTAATTGAGAACAGGTCCTTGAAGAGTCCCATTTCAACTCCGATGTTATTCTTTCTTGCTTTTTCCCAGTGTATATCAGGGTTGCCTACAACAGATTCTCTGTACCAGGTATAAGGGCTGAGTGTATTAGTCTGTTGGGTAAGTCTTCCTGAGCCACCATATGCAAGCTGTGATGAATAGAGCCATCTGTCTCCGCCTGATATATTATCATCCCCTACCATCCCGACACTGTAACGGATTTTCAGTCTGTTCACCTGTTCAATAGTCCAGAATTTTTCATTGGCAACATTCCAACCGACAGCAACAGAGGGGAAAAATTCGAACCTGTAACCCGGACCGAACTGTTCCGAACCGTTATAAGCGCCATTGAATTCGAAGAAATATTTAGTATTGAAATCATATGTTGTACGGAAAACCCAGTCTTCGCGATAGTTCTTGAACATGCTTCCTCTGGCGTATTCCTCACGTTTCATCAATCCCATCGCTGTAACATTGTGCCTTCCGAATTTACGTGCATAATTAAGCTGGAACTGGTACATCATTCGTCTTACAACCGGGATTGTGCTTTCCCAGAGTGCTGCGCCGATAACTTCTCCATTTATATACCATGGATTATAGTTCCAGTCGAACTGATTCGGCCCGGTTATCGGCCAGTCAATGGTATATTCGCTCGGGTCCTGATCCGGCCCTGTATAACGTGATGCGTCAATGGTCTTTTCAGGAGTATTTCCCTCACTTGCACGTATGTGGTTTGCAGCATCATACAGGCCTCCCTGCGACCTGATCTGGTTATCATAGTATAAAGATGCTTTGGCGCTCAGACCCTTCATAATAAAATCAAGATTCTGTTCCAGATGGTAATCGGAGTTCAACTCTGTTGTACGTGTCTGCCTTACACCCAGGTTATAGACAGCTGCAACCGGATTGACTTTTGTTGACCATGAAGACCAGCCCCACCGGCCATCCGAATATTGAGGAAGGTAGAGGTCAGGTGGCATGGTATATACACCATTCCACATCCACGCATCAGCACCGCTTGTACTCCCTTCATTACTGTAGTTTGTATTCTTCAGACTGTAATAACCTGAAAGGTTGACTTTAAGTGTTGTTGTTGAAGTGACTTTGAAGTCAAGGTTGCTCCGGAAATTAAAACGGTTAAATGCGAAACTCGGATCATAACCTTTATGATTATCATATTTTTTGAACATATCGCCTTCGTTCAGGTATGCGAGTGAACCGAAATAAGAGACAACCTTCGTACCGCCCCTGATGTCCAGCGCGGCCCTGTGGGTAATGCCTACATTCCTGAACATCGCTTCTTCCCAGTCTACATTAGGGTAGATCTCCGTATATTCCGGTGTCTGTGGTTTTTTATATCTCAATGCAATTTCACCGGGAATATAGTCGAGCCAGGATGGTTCACTAAGAACAACTTCACGTTCTATTGCTTCGTTCCTGATCAGAATGGCGCTGTATGATTCCAGCATTTCAGGAAGCTTTGACAACATTTTGGCGGTTGCATTATAGGTGAAGGAGAGTTTTGGTTTCCCGGTACCTGAAGAACCTCTCTTTGTATTAATAAGTATAACGCCATTCGCCCCTTTTACCCCGAATACGGCGGTTGCCGAGGCATCTTTAAGAATGGAGATGTTTTCAACCTCATTTACATCAAGGTTGTCCATGCTGCGCTCCACTCCGTCCACAAGGATCAGAGGCTGACCTCCGTTCCAGGTATTCATACCGCGTATAAAGATGTTGGTAGCGCTGTATCCTCTTCCTGTTCCTCCGGGCTCGCCCGAAGCAGTAAGTGTGACAACACCTGGCAACTGACCGGTAAGTGCCTGCTTGAAGTCGGTGACATTACCGGTACGCTGCAACTGCTCGGCTGTAGTCTGCGATATAGCACCGACAACACTTTCTTTCTTCTGGGTTCCATACCCTATAACGACAACTTCTTCAAGAGCCGTTACCAGTTCCTGCATAATTACATCAATCCTCGTCCGACCCGACAGTGCAATTTCCTGCGGAGTCATCCCGATAAATGTAAAGGAGAGTGTGGAATTCGGCGGAACGTTGGGTATAGTGTACCTTCCTGAAACATCCGTCAGAGTCCCGATGGTTGTTCCCTTTATAACTACGGATACACCTATAACCGGTTCCCCGCTCTGGTCGGTAACCGTTCCGGAAACTGTAACCTGCTGTAATTCTGATGCTTCAGAATCAGAACCGGGTACAACAGGTTTCAAAGGATCCTCAGCTGATACTGCAGATACGGCAATCAGCATAAAAAAGACAATCATACTTACTCTCAGGAAAATACCGGAAATACCTTCTCTCCCCAAGAATAAACGAACAAAACCTTTTTGCATAGATTTGTAGGTTAAGGTTAGAAATCAATTAAATCACTAATATATCTATCTCATAAATGAATATGAGATAAAAAGGCTGCAATTAAATTGCAGGGTTATCTGTTTATCGGGATAAATGTAATAATTCTTTTTTCTTATCAAAAAAAAAAATGATATTTATTTTATTTAGTTTATCTGCCAGTGCGCAAGAGCTCTATCATGTGATTCCCCTCAGGTATCGAAATGGTAACAGACATATTATCAGAGTGTGAAGATGTAACCTCTTTATAATCGATATTTACGGCAGAGATATTTGCATCATAAAATGTAACCTTTCCGCCACCGGAAATAATTGAACCCTTCCCATTTTTCAGATAGATTGTAGCCGGATTGTCAGATTTGAATCCGGTATTATCACTTTTAAATAATGTTCCCTTTCTCACAAAAAATAAGCTTGTCTTACCATTTATCTTTCTGTATAATAAGCTTTTACCAGCAAACTGAGTCCCCTCATATGTTTTTTCAGCAAGGTCAGCCGATTCAAAGACAAAGTCAGTTACATTTCCATCCTGTTCAATCATACAACCTTCACTTCCTGTTATGCTTATACGGTTAAAAGTTGCCTTTTCATGGGTTTCATTAAAAGGAAATAATATCGTAACAATATCCCTTTTCCCATTCATATCCGTGCTATAGACCGATTCCAGCCTGCTGTGCTCCGGGTATCCGGGATACCGGTCAGGAACAGCTGACAGCACTTTATCAATATTCACCGAAACCGGTGGTGTAACATAGTAGAAGCAAAGACTTGATCCTGTAATTGTTGGATAATGGTCGATACCGGCTGTGTATTCTTCATTTACTTTTACCGTTGTAACAGAAGTCTGGTTGGCAGGATGAAAATAACTCTTCACACTCTCCCCGTTATCTGCCGCAACTTCATCAATAACAATAGCATAAGCATTCGCCCCGTCTGAACCATGAACAAGGAGCAGACTCCGGTAATGTGAATCATCACTCATTGAAGGTCCTGAGACTCCGCAGGCATAATCCACCTCTTCCCCTGTGAATCCTTCGGTAATTCCTCCTCCAAGCCTTGAATCATGATTCTTTCCGTCAATGGTAAGGGTATTATTGAGAGGCGCAGGACGGACAGGTGCACCAAGCCTTCCGCCATTTACCATCAGACGGTTCCCGTAACCTGAAAGCACCACCGAATTTACTTCATTATGGGTGTGCCATTCATCGTTCTCTTTAATATTATATAGTACTGAATGCAACCCGTCAGGATTATCCGGTTTTTCCCTGAAAAAAGCACCTCCATCTTTATAGATCATGCTCACGGGAATCTGCGGTTCAGGTAACTTGTCTTTTGGAATAATATATGAAATAATATTGCCCTTTGCTTTGACTCCCTCGTGAAACCAGGCAGCATAAGCAGCAGCCGTGTCATCAAAATTACCGACCCTCCGGTGGAGCATATCATTGCTAATAGTTTGTGTAAGAAGCATATCACCTATTACCGCCAACTCTTTAGAACAATTTACGCTTGAGCCGAAGAGCCATCTCATGAATTTCTGGAGTTTCGGATCGTTATAATATCTGTTATCGATTCCGGTAAACTCAAGTACATCCATATAACCCGATTTGGATATCCTGCTGTCGCCTCCGCCTACCCGTTCCCACGCATAATGGTTTGTTACAGGAGTGACTCCATCTTCGGTTATTTGCGCCATTATACCTTTATAATACGCGTCATCAGGATCTTTTCTTACACCTTTATATATATCCCATGTCCCGTGAGTCCCAAATCTCACATCCTGCCAGCTGCCCTTTCTTGGTATTTTGAATATCTGGCTCTCTATTACAGCCTCGCAGACTGCTATATCCTCTTTAGAAAGGTCATCATAAACAATATCGAGAGACAGAATTGCAAGGAAAAAAGAACTCATGGGAGGCACCACACCGCCCCAGTCGATATCTGTCCGGAGTACTAACTTAGAGTATTGATTCAGGATCGCATCCCTTACACGTTCAGCATGTACTTTTGAATTCTTCTGATCAAGGATATAGGCGAGAGCCACGGCGCCGACATAATCCTGAAGTGTATAGGGACTTACCCTGCGGGTAGTGTCGATGCCCTTTTCAACCCTCGCAAGGGCATCAGCTTTCATTGAAAGCCAAGGTTCTTCAGAGGCTTTCTTTCTCAATTCTTTAAACTGCTCCCTTTTAACAATAAGGAATGGATGCACCATTTCCGGTTTATTGCCTGAACAAGAGATCAATAAAGAGGATACTAATATTGATAGTATCCCTGTTAATCTCAATCTGCAAGAAACTAAGTATCTCATATGTTATAACTATTTCCCTTTTTTCACATACGCTTTACCACTTTCCTTAAATGGAACCACAATATCCCATTGACCGGACCCGGACACTTTCACATTTAACCTTACTCCGTTATCATCCGATGAAATGATCTTTGCCTTTACAGCCTGTGGCTCTGATTTATAAGGATACAGGATCCAGATAAAAGTGGAATTTCCTGAGATGTCACCGGAATAAATGTTGACTGTTGACGGAACTGCAGAGTTGTATTCCCTGCTGTACCAACCCTGAGGGACAGGTTGTTCCTGCCCTTTGACCTGGCTGACTGTCCACGCCTGCGATCCGACCGGAATTATTTTGAGGTTCCCTCTGCTGTTATCAGTTGAAATAATACTCTTTTTCTCTGTTTTAATGTTACAGGAGGGATGCCAATGCCACATTGTTTCAATCTTACGGGGCCGGTCGGTTTCTATCCGATCCACAACTACCCAGAAATTTTCACGGACATAAATAACTGAACGGGTATGCCTGCATTGTCCTTCCGTGTCAATGAACCTGTCAAATGAATCAGATGCATAATCAAAATCTTTGGTTATCTTATAATGATTCTCCGACAGAGGTTCTTTTGTTACAGTCGGTCCCGCTGCCTGTCCTTTACCATCGATGAGGATAACGTTATGACTGTAGCTTCCGGTAGCATACCGTCTGAACTTATCAGCCACCTCTCCCCTGTAGGCGAACCTTCCACCGTCAACCAGCAGATCCTGGCCATAGGCAGCCACCGAAATATGCAGCTTATCACTATGCTGGTGACCACTTCCCCATGGTCCGATATCGAAAAATGCCCATTGGGCCTCAGGCTCATACCCGCTTCGCATAGTCAGATGACCTGCATACGGGAAGAAGTTCGATGGCTCACCTGCAGGTCTTACTCCTTCCTTCCCGTTGGTTGCAATATACAGCCAGTCTTTCCTGTTGAATGCTTCGGCTGCCCTGATTATTCTATCACGGTTATAGATCAGATCCGCATCATTGTTAAGAAGACCATAGCCGTCAGGACGCATGGTATAAGCAATGTAATTCCACATCTTTTCGATCTGCTCTTCAAAGATTTCCGGCAAAGGTTCATTTGCCTGAAGCAGCGTTTCCCTGAACTGGTTAAAGTTATCGAGCGCAACCTGGTGGTAACTTGAGGTCAGCTCTGTCTGTACTCCATCGGGATACACCTGCTCAACCTGCTTGCCATCCCGGCTATAGTTTTCGT
>CAZKMH010000186.1:0-7249 GCA_964553395.1 uncultured Rikenellaceae bacterium
CTTTGAAAAATTACAACACGCTCTTTTGATTACACAGATTTCCATGATTTCTCATCAATTGAAAACCAGCTGGCCGGATTCAATGCCTGCTTCTTTTGCCTTGGAGTAACATCCATCGGCAAGAAAGAACCGGAATATTACGCCCTGACATACACCTTAACAATGGGTATTGCCGAACGGCTTGCAAGGTTAAATCCCGATATGACCTTTTGCTATATATCCGGCGCAGGAACCGACAGCACAGAGAAAGGTAAATTGATGTGGGCCAGAGTCAAAGGCAAAACAGAAAATGATCTGATGAAGCTGCCATTTAAAAGAGTATATGCCTTCAGACCGGGATATATACAACCTACCGATGGACTAAAAAATTCATACAAATTTTACTCCCTCATTAAATTCCTCTATCCGGTATTCAGGGCAGTTCTCCCAAAATATGTCTCCACTCTGAAAGAAGTGGGTTTAGCTATGATAAACTCAGCGATCAGGGGTTACGAGAAACAAATCCTTGAGGTGCCAGACATTATCAGATTATCCCGTAGTTAAAATGTCATCCTTAATATGGTCCGGGTTGGGTTGTTGATTATGGGAACACCAAATCATTGCAATACGTGTTCAATTTAAATGTTGGCATCTCTGTTCGATGTGCCAGGGATAAATAAAAAGTCAGGGATACTGATTTCTGTGTGTAGTTCTCCCGTCTTCAGAGTCGCCCGATCCTTTTTACCACCGGCTGATCTATTATGATTGGGACTCGTTCGACAACAGTGCTTGTGGAGTCGAGCTGAAAAGCCCTTTCTTCGGGAAGACTGAGATGTTTAATAACACCGTGTAATGTCAGTATGAAGTTTTCAGTATTAGTAAGCTTAAAGTCACGGAGCATGATCCTGTCAATAAGGACAAACTTAAAATCACCCGGGAATCCGTGTTTCCTGAGGGATTCAAAACTGCTTTCAAGTTTTAGTTCGCCTGTCTGAACCATATCTTCCAGGACCTCCCTGAAATAAAGATTGATCTTCGGATCAACCTTAAATCCGATATGAAAATCAACACGTATGAGTATTCCGGGAATTATCTGCCTGACCTTATATTCAAAACGGTTTGGATCTTCTACCCTGTCTACATGAATTAACCAGTAAGTTTTAGCTCTTTTCGGCTGTTTCTGAAATATTGAATAAATGACTTTTGATTCAACCTGATCGGTCCTGTTCGCATGTATGACGTAAACCAGATTAGTAGCAAACATCGGAACGGATTTATCCCTGCTGAGTTCCCTGAACATATCAAGATACTTGTCCAGATCGGAAAAAGTGATATACCTGTTCTTGATTTTCCTGCCAAAATACCACCCGTACATAATAAGGAAATAAATGGATGCCAGCAGAAGGGTGAACCAGCCGCCGGACTTTATCTTGTGGAGATTGGCTATTAAAAAGCTTCCCTCGATTGTCAGATACGTCATAAACAGGATCAATACAATCCTGTGGTTCAGTCCTTTCCGGAGTAAATAATACGAAAGGAGGCATGTGGTCATTATTTCCGTTATATTGATGGCAAGGCCATATGCGGCATTCATATTTGTAGATTCTTTAAAAAACAGGACGGTCATACTGCACGCAATCCAGAGGAACCAGTTCACAGAAGAAATGTAAACCTGTCCCTTGACTAATGTGGGATTCAGAACTCTGACCTTGGGCCAGAAATTAAGTGAATTTGCTTCACTGATAAGGGTGAATGATCCGCTGATTATTGCCTGACTCGCAATTATAGCGGCGGTGGTCGCCAGGATTATCCCGGGCATGAGAAACCATTTTGGCATTATTTCAAAAAACGGATTAATGTTCATTTCTGTTCCCATATTCATAAGCAGCCAGGAACCCTGTCCGAAATAGTTCAGAAGGAGAGCTACCTTGACAAATGCCCATGATACCTGAATATTCAGTCTACCACAATGTCCGAGATCAGCATAGAGTACTTCCGCACCCGTAATACAAAGAAAAACAGCTCCCAGCAGTACAAATCCACCGGGATACTCAGTAATGAACCGGTAAGCGAATGCAGGATTTATTGCCTGAAGAATCTGTGCATGGCGAATTATCTGCAAGAGCCCCAGAACTGCGAGTGTGCTGAACCAGATAAGCATTATCGGTCCGTATGATCTGCCGATAAAAATGGTACCGAACTGCTGAATGAAAAACAATAGTGCCAGGATAAATAAAACAATTGGAACAACAGGTATCTCAGGATCAAGGAGCTTTAATCCTTCAACGGAAGAGGTAACAGTGATCGCCGGGGTAATAACGCCATCTGCCAGCAGGGCTGACCCGCCAATCATAGTAAGGATCGCAGCCCATGCTTTTTTCCCTTTAATCAGTGCTATAAGAGCGAAAATTCCTCCTTCTCCATTGTTGTCCGCCCTTAGTGTTATTAATACATATTTGACTGTGGCTGAAAGGGTCAGTGTCCAGAAAATACAGGACAAACCTCCGTAAATAAGCAGTTCATTAAAATTATCAGAACCCCCGGTAATAATTGCTCTGATTGTATAGAGCGGACTGGTGCCGAGATCGCCAAAAACGATTCCAAGGGTTATTATTGCGCCTGCAAGGGAGAGCTTTTTAATATCCGTTTTGAAAACAGGACTTCTCATAGACAATTCCCCGATTGAGTTTATTACTTGCGGAGAAAGCTGTCAAAGGTATAAATAAATTTATCTCAGTATCCGGAGGTTTTATGATAAATTCCTGTCAATTTATTCATGCCGTTTGTCAAAATCGGCTGTTCAGGTATTCTATCTGTAGAATATTTGTAAAGCACATATTAACAATTGATTACTGAATAATACACTATTTACTGCAGATACCCGTCATTATATTTGTCAATAATTATCCGTTTTTGACGAATAACTCCTGAGAATAAATAAATTAAACCTGGCTGTTAACGATCAAGGGAATTATACAGACAAGAGAACTTTGCAGTACTGCCAATTGCCTGTGGTGCGGCTCTTAACTTATTGATAATATTAGTTGATATACTATTTTTACTATGTGCTCAGGATAGAAAAATGAGAACATTTTACCAGATTACATCGGCAGAAACCGGCAAGGTAGTATTGCGAAGCAGGAAGATCGCAAAAGCTCTGCGCAGGTGGCTGCGGGGTAATGGTTATGAATTTCAGCATGGTTTTTATGTTCGTGATTCGGATCCCGGGGGCCAGTTCTCCCGTGATACTGATCATTCCGGGAGGATCCCTAAAAAGACTCCATTTCCTTCCCAAATAGAGTAGTAATTCCGCTTCTTTTTTTAATTTTAAAGCTGTGAACCCGTAATTGATCTGCGGATCTGTTCCGGTTACACGGACCGATTTTATTGTTAATCCTGAAATAATCTTTCTATGAAACTGAAAACCAGCTTTATTCTCTCGTTTATGATGTTCCTCCAGTATTATATCTGGGGTTCATGGTACGTGACCATGGGAACATTCATGACCAAATATCTGGGTTCCTCGGGGATCCAGATCGGGGCAGCCTATTCAGCTCTGGCTATCGCCACAATGATCTCCCCGTTTTTTGTCGGGATGATTGCAGACCGCTTCTTTGCTGCACAAAGAGTAATGGGAGTATTGCACCTGCTCGGAGGATTATTGCTGTTCCTGGCATCGCGTATAACAACAAATGCTCCGTTCTACTGGGTAATATTGCTTTATTCATTGGCATACATGCCTACCCTGGCTCTTTCAAACAGTGTTGCATTCCGCCAGATGAGCGATCCGGGCAAACAATTTCCTCTTGTCAGGGTCTTTGGCACTGTCGGCTGGGTAATCGCAGGATTTATGATTGCTATCCTCGGCATTGAGCAGACTCCTTCTACATTCTATATGGCTGCTATTGTCTCCGTTATACTTGGATTATTCAGCTTTTTCCTTCCGGATACCCCTCCTCTGGCAAAAACACCTTCATCGGCAAAATCAATAATGGGCATAGATGCGTTTGTCCTGTTCAAAGACAAACCTTATCTTATATTTTTCATTGCTGCCATTTTTGTTTGTATACCTCTCTCATTTTATTTCGGGTTTGCCAACCTCTTCCTGAACCAGTCGGGGATGGAGAATGCTGCCGGGAAAATGGTGATGGGACAGATCTCCGAAGCATTGTTTATCCTTGCCATACCTTTCCTTTTCAACAGGATAGGTGTGAAAAAGATGCTTCTTATAGGCATGACAGCCTGGATACTCAGGTATCTCTGCTTTGCATTCGGAGACATGGGATCAAATCTTTGGATGCTGTATACCGGGATAATCCTTCACGGAGTGTGTTATGACTTTTTCTTCGTTACAGGATATATGTATACTGAGAAGAAATCAAATGAAAGGATTAAAAATGCAGCGCAGGGATTATTCACGTTTGTAACGTACGGACTTGGAATGTTCATAGGGACCTGGTTTTCAGGATTTGTTACATCCTACTATTCAGTCGATCAGACTTATCAGTGGAGAAGTATCTGGTTTGTACCCGCTTATATTGCAATTGCAGTGCTCATTTGTTTCATATTCTTCTTCAGGGAGAAGAAACAAATTGACATTGTAAAGTAAATTATTCATCACTAACTAATTGATAAAGAATGAGTATGGTCAGGATTCTATTCTTCCTTTTGCTTACGTTGCTGAGTTGCCGGATGTCAGCCCAGATACTTTTCGAAAAGAACAGGCTTATAATGGAAAACGAAGTGATGCGTCAGGTGATCAGCTTCGAAAAAGGTTCAATCAGGCCGGTATCCATTCTCTCTAAGGCAGGAAATATTGAATTACTGGATAAAACAATACAGTATGCATGGTTCGAATTTGTTATCAATAATCGGGTAATCAGTTCCGAACAGCCTATATGGAGAGTTGTTGGGCAGGAATTGAGAAAGATCAATAACGGAGGTTCTGAAATAACAATAACAGTTGCAGCATCAGGTCGGATAAAAGGCCTCCGGGTCGATATTGTTCGGCAGATGTTCCCGTCCTCGGCGCTGGTCCGCGAAAAGATCCTGCTGAAAAATGCCGGAGGTCAGACGTTGAAGCTCAGTAAGCTTAATGGTAAACTGCATTTTATTTTTCCCGGATATAACCTGAAGAGCGGTCCGGTTGAAGACAAACTAACTGAAACAAGGATCGCAACATTCGATAAAGAGATTATAATTGATTATAATCCGGATCTTTCTAGGGATGACCGAACGTTCAGTCAAAACCTGTCGCACTGCCATATGTTCCATCCCGAAATCCTTAACCATGTCATTACCACCGGCGACAATTTTATGCTGAAAGGGCCATTTGCGGTATACCGCACCCCACTGTACTCATGGCTCATGACCTACGAACATGCATCCCAGGATAAGAATTACGGCAGTGAATTCGGCAATGCCTGGAAAAGAAGCCTGGCAACCCAGGGAACAGACCTGCAGCAGGGTGTAGAGGGAGCATCAGGGATTGCCGAAGGGGAAGATGACTTCTGGTTCCTTGCGGTGGCCGGAACAAAAAACAAGACTTCAACGCAGATTCATGTTGAAATCCTGCGTGGAGGGTATCTCGAAGGCGAGGGGATAATCGCAGGAAAACCTTATGAATCGGTATGGTCGGCATCGGCTTTTTTCTTTGGTAACGATGAGGAGAAGCAGGTAATACACAAGTATTTATGGGAACAGATAACCGAAAACCCTGCCTCCAGGAAGAGCCATTTTTACTATAATACCTGGGGAATGCAACGCGACAATAATAACAAGACAGGGTTACGGGAGATTTTCACTGAAGCACGCATCCTCGAAGAGATTGGATATGCTGCCGAACTCAATGTCGACCTGTTTGTGCTTGACGATGGCTGGGAAGAGATGTTAGGTGCCTGGCGCCCTCATCCGGTGCGTTTGCCAAACGGACTGGCTCCTCTGATCGCCGAAATGAAGAAACATGACATGATTCCGGGAATATGGCTTTCTCCAATGGGTATTGATCCGATGGCCGCACGATACAAAGAACATCAGGATTGGGTACTGCGTGACCATCTGGGGGAACCTGTAAGGGCACAATGGGGACTTCCTGCATTCGATTTTGTAAGCGATTTTTATGATTTGTTTGTTGCTGATTGCAAGAAACTGATTGATGAGGGCATCAGGTTTTTTAAGTGGGATGCCATAAATACTTTTAACAGCACCTTGCCCGGATTGCATCACGGAAGCAAAGCATATCCGAAGGAAGAGATCCGCGACCGTTACGGATATATGCTGCCCTTTTATGTAGCACGAGCCATGAAGGAGCTCAGAGAGTACAATCATGATGTGGTTATTGAAATAGATCTCACTGAAAAAGAGCGGTGTATCATAGGTCTGATGCCATTGCAGGAAGGCAAGCTTTTCTGGATGAACAACGGCGGTTCGGCTTATAATGATTACAGCACAATACGCACAAAATCGATGCGTACGGTTATCAATGAATATGCGGGTATCGTTCCTGTTGAACTGTTTACCCAGGCTGTTTATCCCCATCAGGTAAGACCCTATGATGCACAAAGATATAATGTGAATACTACTCTTATCGGGGGGAGGGGCTTCTGGGGCAACCTGAAGATGATGACAACGGCACAGAGGCAGAGAGCCGGACAGATGGTCATGAAAAACAAACAGGTGCTTCCATATATTTCTCACCTGCCTGTTAAGGTTGAAGGAAAAATAGGTGCTTCTCCGGAAATCTATACCCATATCAATGACGTTTCCTGTGCGGGACAGGTTATCGCCTTCAGCGGATCAGCACTGAATCAGCCTTATAAAGTGATTGCCCGCACGGACAGTTGCCTTGCCGTTCTTAGTCATGCTTACAGAATTGAAGAAGGGGTGATCCATCTTTCATTCCAGTTCACAAAACCTGATGATACCCGCGAAGCTTTTATAATTCCAAATAAAGGAACAGGATTCAGTGTTGTGTCATCAACAGGATGGCTCGATAATGTTGAACTGAATTCAGCAATGAACGTGATGACAATCAAAACCGGTACTGCAGCCACAATGGTTATCAGGTTACCGGAAAGTTGTCTCAATGTAAAGGCTGATGGTGCAAAATTGACCAGACACGACAGGACTGCCAGACCCGGTTTCGGTTTTTATGAGTTAAGGACCGAAAGTCCGGGAGTGGTGGAAGTTACATGGGATAAGTAGGTAGTCGGAAGCCGGAAGCCGGAAGCCGGAAGCCGGAAGCCGGAAGCCGGAAGCCGGAAGCCGGAAG
>CAZKMH010000187.1:0-7225 GCA_964553395.1 uncultured Rikenellaceae bacterium
GATATCTCTTCACAACCTGACAGCCGATGGTATTTTATGGTACTGCTTTCCAAAAAAGAGCTCGAAGAAATACCCTTCTGACCTTGAACGTGACAAAGGCTGGAAATCACTCAATGACCTTGGATTTTACGGGATCAGGATGGTATCGGTTGATGAGAACTGGTCTGCGATGAGATTCAGGAACATTAAATATATTAAATCAACATCGGGGAGATATCCGACTAATTGCTGAGGGCGTGAGGGAGAGAGGGAGAGAGGGGGAGAGGGCGAGAGGGAGAATTTATAAGTCATGCAGGTCATGCAAGTCGTGCATCTCATCCAGGACTGACAAGACCGCAAGACTGCAAGATGGCAAGACTTAAATGAATATGATCAAAATCACCAGAATAAAAACTCCTCTCGGAGGGATGGTTGCCGGGGCAACAGAAAATGGAATTTGTCTCCTGGAATTCAACGACAGGGACGAGTTGCCATCCGAATTCGCCGAACTTTCAAAACTTCTGAATACAACCGTAAAGGATGGTTTCAGCAGGCATTTCTGGGCTCTTAAGAGACAGCTGAAAGAGTATTTCAAAGGTAAACGGAAAGAGTTTACCATCCCCCTGGTTACCCCGGGAACTGAGTTTCAACAGGCAGTATGGAAGGAGATCCGGACCATTCCGTTCGGATCAACAAAATCATACAGCGAACAGGCGAGATCTCTCAATAATCCTGATTCTGTCAGGGCTGTTGCACATGCCAATGGCACTAACAGGATATCGATAATAATCCCATGCCACAGGGTTATCGGTTCCGACGGAAGCCTTGTAGGTTATGGCGGTGGTTTAACAAGGAAGAAATGGCTGCTTGATCACGAAAGAAAATACTCCGGGAAACCGGTTGAAATTTCTCTTTTCTGATTAAAGTTTGTTTTACAACAATATAATCTGCATAAAATGAAAACAATTTTTCACAATAAAAGTCTGTTTGTGCTTTTAATTGCTGCAATTTTAATTTTTATTACAGGATGTGCTAATAATGAAGATGTTGGACAGTGTCTGACAGGACACACTTATGGATTTTTCGGAGGACTCTGGCACGGATTCATTGCTCCTTTTGATTTTGCAGGTATGCTGTTCAGTGATGAAATCACAATGTATGCACAAAACAATAATGGCGGATTCTATGCTCTCGGATTCCTTCTGGGCAGTGGCGGATGGGGTTTCTTTGGTGGCAGGGGTACACGCAGGATCCGGCAGACAAGAGTTGATCTCAATTCGCAGAAATTCGACAAGGCGGAGATAGTGGAATAACCTCTCCCCACCCGGGAACGGGGGGGACGGGAGGGGATGAGGTTGATCCTACAGGCGTGAGAAGCACAAAAAATTGAATATAAAAAAGTAACTTTAACATAATTAATTCTTTAAAACTTCTGACCATGCACGACACAGCAAAAGAACCGGAATGTTGTCCCGAATTTGATCCTAAACCCTGGGACTACAAAACCCATGAGTGGGTTGAAAAACCTTTTATAAGGGACTATCTGCCACAGTTCCTTCATATGCCTCTGCCATCAATGATGGGTAAGGTTATCGGCAGAATGTGGAAAAAAGCACAGGACGCCGGAGCAGCCACCGAAATGAATGACTTTCTCCTTATGGCATATGATCCTTCACCATGTAAAAGCGAATTTTATATGAGCGTGACAAAAGAAGTAACAGCTACCTAGAATGTTAAGCTGAACGGAACATTTGTAAGCAAGGTATTCGACGGACCGTATAACAAGGTCCCGAAATACCTGAATGAATTCCGCAGATACCTGGAACTAATTAATAAGAAGGCAAAAAAATACTATTTCTATTATACTACCTGTCCGAAATGCGCAAAGAAATACGGACACAATTATATAGTTGCATTTGCGGAAGTCTGATTAATAATTAAAGCAATGATTATCAACGTAATGAAATGGCTGAAAGGACCACTTGCGGTTCTATCAGCAGTTATTGTTATTCTTATGAGCTGCACCGGACCTCTAAAAGAGTCGGGCGTAAATCTTGAAGAAGGATTTCAGAATCCTCCTGAAAGTGCAAAACCAAGAGTATGGTGGCACTGGATGAATGGTAATATCAGCAAGGAGGGAATCCGGGCTGACCTTGAATGGATGAAACGCACAGGCATCGGTGGATTCCAGAACTTCGATGCCGGTCTGGCTACACCACAGATTGTCGCCAAACGGCTTATTTATATGACTCCTGAATGGAAGGATGCTTTCCTTTTTACGACAAAACTGGCAGATTCACTGGGACTGGAAATGGCAATTGCCGGTTCCCCGGGCTGGAGTGAAAGCGGCGGACCATGGGTGACTCCTGCCCAGGCAATGAAGAAACTTGTCTGGAGTGAAGTGAGGATCAAAGAAGGGGAAAAATTCTCAGGAACGCTTCCAAAACCTCCATCAACGACCGGGCTCTTCCAGAATATCCCCCTTGGGAGGAGAGATCCGCCTCTGCCCGAATTCTATGCTGATGCAGCAATCATTGCCTGTAAATTACCAGCAAACGATCTGTCACTTGCAGAGCTGAATCCAAAGGTGACTTCAAGTGAAAGTAAGTTAATCCTTTCCGCTCTTACCGATGGAGATTTTGCCAATCCGGTATTCCTGCCGGCAGCAAAAACAAATAAGAAAGCATGGATCCAGTTTGAATTTGCCAAACCAATAATTGTCAATTCATTAACGCTGGTCAGTGGTGAGACGGGAGTCAACTATTCAGGATATGGAGTTCCCGGGAATTACAGAATGCTGGAAGTTTCCGATAAGGGAAGGCAGTTTGAAACGGCATTCGTTATCCCCGGATCAGCTAATATTCAGCGCACTTACACTTTTACACCTGTTAAAGGCAGATTCTTCAGGGTCACTTATATAACCCCGGCACTTCCTGAAAGACAGGGACTGGTCCCGGCCCCGCCTGCTCCTCAGGGTCCACCACCTCCGCCACCTCCCCCACCGGGAGTCCGTATTGCCGAACTGGTTCTGCATACGACAGCAAGAATAAACCGGTTTGAGGACAAGGCAGGATTCTCATCTGCTCCCGGATTATATGCAGTTGCAACACCAGATGTCTCAGCCGGGGATGTAGTAAGTAAAGCAGATGTTATCGACCTGACATCAAAGATGAAACCAGACGGAACTCTTGACTGGACCCCTCCCGCCGGTCAATGGAAAATTATCAGATTCGGCTATACACTAACAGGTCATCAGAATTCGCCTGCTTCACCCGAAGCCACAGGACTTGAAGTCGATAAGCTTAATGCAGGTCACGTCAAAGCATATTTCGAAAATTACCTCGATCAATATAAAGAAGCCACAGGAGGTTTAATGGGTAAGCAGGGCCTTCAGTACATAATAACTGACAGCTGGGAAGCCGGAGTTCAAAACTGGACCGACAGCATGCTGGTGGAGTTCCGGAAGCGCCGGGGTTATGATCCGGTCCCCTGGTTGCCGGCTCTCACCGGACAGATTGTAGAAAGCGCCGGGGCCAGCGACAGGTTCCTCTGGGATTTCAGGAAGACCATTGCAGACCTGACAACTGAAAATCATTATGACCAGCTGACATCACTTCTCAAAACCCGGAATATGGGCCGCTATACAGAATCACATGAAGGTGGACGCGCTTTTATCGGCGACGGCATGGAGGTTAAACGTTCAGCCGACATTCCCATGAGCGCAACATGGACACCCAGGGAGGCTGACAGAGGCGAGGAAGTTGATATTGCTACGAGATATAAAGCTGACGTACTCGAATCAGCCTCAGTAGCTCACCTGTACGGACAAAACCTGGTCGCTGCCGAATCAATGACCGCCCGCGGAAATACATTCGCCTACTCTCCTGAGAGACTGAAACCGACAGCAGATATGGAACTTGCCATGGGACTGAATCGCTTCGTAATCCATACATCAGTGCATCAGCCTGTTTCGGATAAGAAGCCCGGACTTGGACTGGGTCCCTATGGACAATGGTTCACAAGACATGAGACCTGGGCAGAACAGGCTAAACCCTGGATCACTTATCTGTCACGCAGCTCATTCATGCTTCAGCAGGGAAAATTTGTAGCCGATATCTTATATTTTTATGGTGAGGATAATAACATAACAGCCCTGTTTGGAAATAAACTGCCTGATATTCCGGAAGGCTACAAATTCGATTTTATTAATGCCGATGCCCTTATAAATCTTTTATCAGTTGCAGACGGCAGGATCATTACCCCTTCGGGAATGAGCTATCGCCTTCTGGCTCTTGACCCCAACAGCCGGAACATGTCCCTGCCTGTTTTAAAAAAGATCCGGAGTCTGGTTAGGGAAGGAGCAATTGTTTCAGGCCCGAAACCGCTACAATCTCCCAGTCTCTCTGACGATCAGGCTGAATTTCAGTCAGTTGTAAGCCAGCTCTGGATCAATGAAAAGGGTGAAAACACCATAGAGCAAGGCAAAATATATGCAGGTCATACTGTTGCCGAAGCGATGGATGCATTACAGGTCTCTCCTGATTTTGAATATGCTGAAACCGCCGGCAATACTCAGCTTCTTTTCGTCCATCGTAAGCTCGCAAAAGCCGACATTTACTGGGTCAAAAACAGGAATAACCGCGAAGAAAAACTTGAGACAACTTTCAGGATTGAAGGTAAAGTACCGGAGATCTGGCATCCCGTGACAGGAAAGAGAGAGCCGGTTTCATATGTTATTGAAAACGGATTTACAAAAGTGCCCTTGAACCTGGAACCAAATGATGCTGTTTTTGTAGTGTTCCATAAAAAGGCCAAAGAAAACTCACTAACACTTCCAAAGAAAGTTGAAAACGGGTTACTGACAGTTACCGGACCCTGGGAGGTAAGCTTCCAGCCCGGGTTGGGTGCACCGGGTTCTGTCACAATGAATGAACTGATTGCATGGAATGAAAATCCCGATCCGGGAGTGGAATATTTCTCAGGCACCGGAACCTATCAAAAAAGTATCCGGGCAGAAGAAGACTGGTTTAAGCCGGAAAATGAGCTGTGGCTCGACCTGGGAACAGTTAAAAATCTTGCAGAGGTTATAGTTAATGATAAATCCCTGGGGATTGTCTGGAAAAGACCTTTCAGGGTTAGCGTGACAGATGAACTGAAGCCGGGCGAAAACAAACTTGAAATAAAAGTCACCAACCTGTGGGTAAACAGGCTTATTGGCGATCAGCAGCCGGGGATCACTGAAAAATATACCTATACAACAATGCCATTTTACCAGGCTGACTCACCACTGCTGCCATCCGGATTACTTGGACCGGTTCAGATCATAAACCTTTCAGTAGAACAGAAATAAGACCGGCTAAAGATTTTTTATTTCCCGCAGTCGCGATAGCAATCGGATCTGCGGGAAAATTTTTATGACTTATTTTTCGCCTTCTTATTCTTCCAGGCTTTGAAGATCAAATAGATGACAAAAATGACGCCAAGGCCAATAAGAATATGTCCCAGGTATGGAAATATCTTGTCCCTTAATTCATAAACATAATAACCTATGATTGCAAGGATGATATTCCAGATCCCGGCTCCGATAACCGTATAGAAAATAAAATCGCGGAGATTCATCTTTGACAATCCTGCAGGAATGGAAATCAGATGCCGCACTCCCGGCACCAGACGTCCAATGAATGTAGATGATTTTCCATTTCTTCTGAAATAATCCTCGGCACGAAGAACCTTTTCTTTCGAAAGAAGGAATAATTTTCCGACTTTTGAATCTGCAAAACCATAGACAATCGGACGTCCCAGATAATAGGCCAGTGTATAATTAATAAGCGAACCACACAGAGCTCCAATAGTCCCGAAAAGAATCACAAGAAGGGCATTCAGATCTCCCTGAGCTGCTTTATATGCTGCAAAAGGAATAACCACTTCGGAAGGCATCGGAAGAAAGGTACTTTCAATAAGCATTAAAAGAGCGACTGTAAAGTAATTAAGATTGGCCATGTACCAGTCCAGGATAGTTTGAAAAAGCTCCATCAGTTAGTCTGCATTTGTGATGCGACAAATATAATAAAAAGTATTACCGGCTGCCTTTGTTTCTCATAGTCAAGCGTAATCACGTTAACAGACCCCGGGGTGAGGTCAATATTAAGCTTTCAGGCATTTATTAAAACCGGCTTCAATGACGGGCATATGAGTTTTGGATCCGGAAGCTCAACCTTCATTGTGAGATCCCGGTCTGAAAGATTTTCCATAACCTTATACGATGAAAATGACCATTATCATTTTATTGTAAGTAAAACCACTGATTTTGAGGGCAATATAACATTCAGAATATCACCTGCTTTTTTGGCGCCTTCGAATTTTGCCGGCTTTATGGTACCGGGTTTATCAAAAGTATTGATATCTGTGATCTTTGCTGAGGTAAGCACTTGTCCGGTAACTGTTGCCCATTTGACCTGGTTCATGGTTGCGCTTATTGTTATGGATTTGTTCGGATCAATATTCACAAGTGTGATGTGAATTACACCTGTAGAATCCTGTGATGCTGAAACGTTTAGAGCCGGCATTTTCTTATCGCCTGCCACATAATCAGGGCTGAAGAATTTCACCGGCAACATTTTTGCATCATGGTGTACTTTATAGAGGTCGAAAACATGGTATGTCGGGGTCAGAATCATCTTTGTACCTTCAGTAAGTATCACAGCCTGAAGTACATTGATTGTCTGAGCAAGCTGAGCCATTTTAACCCTGTCGCAATGATTATTAAAAATATTCAGGTGCGAACCCGCAATAATGGCATCACGGAGGCTGTTTTGCTGGTATAGGAATCTTGGATTTGTCCCGGGTTCCGGGTCTGTCCAGATACCCCACTCCCCAACAACCAGGGCGACTCTCTTCTGCGGGTCATATCTGGTCATGACCGAATCATGTCCGGTAATTATTTCATCAATCCGGAGTGCATTCTGCATAGTTGCAAAATAAGTCTCCTCGCTGAAATCTGTTGCCGAGCCGGTACTCCGGGACTGAGCTCCCTGACCGCCCGGACCCATTCTGCCTCTCGGAGGGCGCGTGTAATAATGAAAATCGAGTCCCCACACTCCCCCTCTTCCTCCGGCTCCGACCAGTCCTTTCATCAAAACATCCGTCCACTGGTAGTTGCTGCCGTTCGGACCGCAGGCAATCTTTCTAAGGGCAGTTCCCGGATAGTTCTTGGCAAATGATGAATATTGCCTGAACTGGGTTACAT
>CAZKMH010000188.1:0-7202 GCA_964553395.1 uncultured Rikenellaceae bacterium
CGTTATGATCGGGCATGAAGAAGCTCATTTTTGAAGGATCGGCTCCGGGTTCCTGTAATTTTTTTACAAAGCTACCTGTAACGCAGATCATAGGGAAGCATTCTTTTGAAGATGTGTATTTACGGCCAATGGCAATGTCTTCATCTGTCTGCTTCGGGAGCACTTCAGAAGGAACCCCGATACTGCGGGTAGCAGCAGCAAGCAAATATGCTCCGTCATTCATATACGGAAAATAGAGCACTCTGTCCTTTGGAGGGGATGCAGGACCTGGCCTGGGTCTGAAGATCTCTACCTCTCTTTTCTCATTCTGTTCCGAGCCCCTCAGACTGTCGAGGAATGCTTCAATACGGGTGACCATGCCGGCATCAGCGGAGTGTTCATCCACTTCAAGGTGAAGGAATGGCTTTCCTTTCAGCTCCTCGGTAACATAATGCCAGATGAATGAATCTGGTCCGCAGCGGAAGTTGGTAAGATAAACAGCATACAATCCATCTGTTTGGGCCACAAGCTGTGAGGCTGCAATGATCTTCTGCCCATTCGGCCAGTACATATTCCTGTAGTTGGTGAAGATATTGTAAGGAGCAAGGTCGAGCATATCCACAGGAATCGGCATAACATTCTGAGTTATAAGCTTTTCGACAAGACCAAGGTTCAGGTGTGAATCTGTGGTATTATATGGCTTACCAAGAAGGACAACCGGTCTGCAATTCTTCGGAATCTCATTTAATACCTTTTTCCCGTATTCCACCAGGCGCTTTTCAAACAGAGTCTGGATGTTATCGGCATAATAAATAGCTTCCCTGACATCCTTTTTACTGATACCGAATTTCGTGTTAAAGTATGAAGTCATCTCTTTTACCAGAGCACGTTCAAAGAATCTGAAGTGAAGTGTCGGGATCAAAAGTTTCGACTCGTCGATCTTCCCTTTCAGGGCTGCTTTTACCATAAACGGATAAGTCTGTACCCATGGGCAGTTGCAGTTGAAGGTCTTCTCATAACCGCGGAATTTTGCATTGACGATAAAAGGAATGAAGATATAATCAACTCCTTTTTCCATCAGGTCTAATACATGTCCGTGCATCAGCTCAACAGGAAGGCAGGTCTCGGTTGTGATAATCTCGATAGACCTGGTTACAAGCGATTTGTCGGATTCACTTGATATGACAACCGTAAATCCAAGCTGCTCAAAGAAGGTTTTCCAGAACGGGAACTGCTGATAGAAGACCATCAATGCTCTCGGTATTCCGACAGTGGGCTTCTTCAGTTCTGACGTATCTGCCGGTTCAACATAACCCTCCATAAGCATTTCTGTCCTTATCTTAAATAGATTCGGGATGTTATTTGCTACTTTCTTCCTGCCATCGGTTTCATATTTTTCGCAACGGCCTCCGTAAAACAGCGATTTCTTCTCGCCTGCAATCTTAACACGTCTTATCTCGCAGTGGTTTGTGCAACCCTGGCATGTAAACCTGCTGATACCATATGTGGCATTACGGATACCAAAACCCTTGAAAGTGGATTTATGGTCTTTGGGCATTGACCGCTGGGCAAGGATTGCTGCACCAATGGCACCTGTTACATCAAAATGCGGTGGTATGGTGATCTTTTTCCCAAGCACTTGTTCGAAGGCTGCAACCACAGCTTTATTATTTGTGACTCCGCCCTGGAAGAAGATCTTGTCGCCAACCCTGCGGTCGGCTACCACCTTCTGAAGGTAGTTATATACAATTGAATAGGCGAGACCACCAACAAGGTTCTCATTCCTGGCTCCCTTTTGCATAAAGCTGTTAAGGTCAGATTCCATGAATACGGTACACCTGTCGCCAAGCTTCACCGGGCACTCAGAGTTCAGTGCCATGCATCCAAACTCTTCAATTATATTAATGTCCAGTTTTTCGGCCTGCTCCTCCAGAAATGATCCAGTACCTGCAGCGCAGACTTTGTTCATTTCGAAGTCGGTAACAACGCCGTTCTCAATGCTGATATATTTGGAATCCTGCCCGCCGATCTCGAAGATGGTGTCGACAGTGGGGTCATAATCGATTGCTGCCGTAGCCTGAGCTGTTATTTCATTCTGGATTGTATCAGCGCCGATAAAATCACCGGTGAGATAACGGCCCGATCCGGTTGTTCCGGCACCGATAACTTCCACCTCTTCACCCACCTCATCATAAATTTCAGTCAAACCTTTCTGGATTGCTTCCAGTGGTTGTCCTGCAGTAGGAAGGTAACGTCGTGCGATCACATTGTGGTCCTTATCGATAAGAACCACATTGGTGCTCAGTGATCCGACATCCACACCAAGGTAAACAGGAAGCTTTTCCTGTCCGTTTTTCCTGAACTTTATTTCCTTATTATAGATAGCTTCAGATTCCTTCAGCTGGGGAAGGCTTAGAAATGCTGACGAAGTGACGGTCAGGTATTTTTCGAGTTTTTCAAGGGTGTTGAATTCGCTCATATCCAACTTATTGGAACATGCATACATAACTGCGCCGATAGCGCCCATCGATGCATGATACTCCGGAATAATAAGTTCTCCATCCTTCAGGTCAAGCACTTCCATGAAAGCTCTGACCATTCCCACATTTGCAGCCACACCCCCCGAAAAGATGACCGGCTTGTTGATATCCTTGCTTCTTGCCACATTGCTGCGGAAATTCCTGGCCAGGGCAAAGCATAACCCGGCCACGATATCATGAAGTGGTGTTGCGATCTGCTGATGATGTATCATATCGCTCTTGGCGAATACGGAGCAACGGCCGGCGATCCTTGGCGGATCGACCGATTTCAGGGACATTTCACCGAATTCCTTTTCGATAGGAACGCCGATCCTGCGTGCCTGCTGATCGAGGAAAGATCCCGTTCCTGCAGCACATATACTGTTCATTTCGAAATCTACAAGTCTTGAATGCCCGCTTGCAGGATCCTTCTCCAGGATAATAAGCTTTGAGTCTTCACCCCCGATCTCAATGACTGTCTGTGCCTCAGGATATAACCTGCCGGATGAGGTTGCCTGAGCAATAATCTCATTTACAAATATGCCGCCAATAAGTTCTGTTGCAAGCTTGCCACCTGTACCTGTAACTGCTATCCCGCTGATTAATTCCCGGGGATATCTGGCGCTTAGCGAAACAAGTCTGTCCCTGAGTACATTGAAAGGTTTCCCGTGTACATAATCATAATAATTCTAAACAACATTATAATTTTCATCAAGGAGAACCGTATTAAGCGAAACCGATCCAATATCCAACCCAAGCAAGAATTTCCGTCCATTTGGGCTGGCCGCTTCAGATTTAGTCGACATATTTTTTTTGTTTATTATAAGACATTTATACCCTCTGCAAAAATTGCAGGGCAAATATATATTTTTCTTTTTTTTGAACCTATGACAAGGTTGTATTTCTCAACAATTACCTATTAAATACTCTTCAGGCTAAGCATTTAAACTAATAAGTTCAGGGTGGTCCAAAAAACCGGTCCGGGATAATTAAACCCAATCTTCATTAAGCACTTCCCCCGATATACTAATTATCATCTGTTTCACGGGAACTTTCCTTGAAGCTTGTGCCAGAGCATTTTTTACAATCTGCAACAGACCTCCGCAACAGGGGACCTCCATCATCATGACAGTAATAGTATTGATTTTAGAATTATCAATCATGCTGATCAGCTTGTCGACATATATCTAAGTATTCCGGTCGAGCTTCGGGCAGGCAATTGCCAGCGATTTACCTTTCAGGAATCTGTCGTGGAAAGCACCGGTGCTGTAAGCCACGCAATCGGCAGACAATAATAGATCCGTTCCCTGGAAATATGTTGCATTCGGATTTATCAGATGCAGCTGGACAGGCCAGTGGCGAAGCTCGGATTTGGCGATTTCGTTGGCAACGGCAGTAACTGCTGCAGGTTTATCGATCACTCTTTCCCTGGAACCCGGGCAACCGCCTCCCGCATGACCATGATTGTGAACAGTACCCAAAACTTCATCGAGATTGAAATCCAGTTCGGATCTGTTAAGTTTAAGATACTCAACTCCTTCATTCAGGAAACCGGTTTCCCCATGATCCTTCATATGCTTCAGGTGGGCAATGATTGTGTTTTTTCCCTTGGACTTCATCTGTTCCATCACCCTGGTCTCATTGTATGGTTCAGCCTCCCTTGTTTCGATAGTAATGGCACCTTCGGGACAATGTCCGATGCAGGCTCCAAGACCATCGCACATCAGTTCACTTATCAGCCGTATCTTTCCATCGATTACCTGTAAAGCACCTTCGTGGCAGTTCGGAACACACTCACCGCAACCATTGCACAATTCCTCGTCTATCTTTAAAATGTCTCTCTTCATATCTGTTAGTTTTTATTTCTTACGGTACAAATATGAGATACCGGATGAAAAGAAATTGTAACATATGTTACAATTACAAATTTTTCAGAAACCCAGCGATTTATCAATTGCCATATTGGTCAGGGCAACGTAGATCATCCTGGCCACATCCTGCATTATGTCAATTGTGATTACATCAGGATCATCGCCCGGAAGATGATAGAACACTTTCTTATAACTTCCCGTGGCGCCAATTGACATTGTCCTGTAACCTGCAGAGCTGAAATTCCAGGAATCACTTCTGGGACGGCCATAAAATGCAACAGGCTCGGGTGCAGAACCACGGAACGGACGATGAATGTACTTTGTATTTGCTTCTTCAAAATAAGTCAGTAGATTCTTGTATGTATTTGATGCACTGACATATAAACCAGTTCCATTACCAACCATATCCAGGTTTATATAAGTGATTGTCTTTTCTTTAGGCAGAACAGGATTCTGTGCAAATAACCTGCTGCCTATAAGCCCGTTTTCCTCACCACCGAACAGCACGAAGACAACTGATCTTTTCAGCTGGATGCCGGATTGTGCCATGGCTTTTGCAGCCCCCATTATATCTACCACTCCGGATGCATTATCCAGAGCTCCGCTTACAATTTTTCCAGCCTGTCCCACCCCATCGAGGTGGGCACCGATAATTATAGCTTCATTCTTCAGAACCGGATCGGTCCCTTCCATGATCCCGACCACATTGCATGCTTTTCCTTCAGGATGTCTCGTTGTATTTGCTTTTATGGTCATAATCTTTCCGGTAGAAAAGGATGCAGGTTTAAAGGTTTTTCTGATCCGTGAAGTCACCTCCTGGCTGGAGGTTTTGAGCCCGGTAAAAATATCGTTAAGGGGTTCCGCTCCGATACCAGCCACAATGATCGATGGATCGTACGTAATGTTCGGATTTGCCGAAGCACCGTCGATGTAAAGGAAGCCTGCGGCACCATGTTTTACGGCATTTTCCAGCTTATACTGATGGTAGCAGTAACCTACCCATTTTTTGTATTCGGGATCTCCCGGATCGGTATGAGGAACATCACGGTTAACAAGGACAATCTTCCCTTTAACATTTATACCTTTATAATCGTCGTAGTTGAGTTCCGGCGCAGTGACGCCAAAGCCAACAAAAACAACTTCGGCGGTTATTTCACCGTTCCCGGAATTCATTCCCGGATAGTAGCCATCAGGATATTCATAGTACTTTGTAATGAAAGTGCCATCGTGCTGAACAACCTTCATAGAGAGGCTGCCAATGTCATTGACGACGGTATAAGGGTGGTCGAACCACTGGAAGTAGCCGGCATTATCACCGGCAGGTTTAATTCCCCACTCCTTAAATTTTCCTGCACACCATTCTGCAACTGCAATATATTCAGGTGTCCCGGTAAATCTGCCTTTATACTCCGGTGCGCAGAGCTTCTCAATCCATGTCATCATCTCTTCGCTTGTTATTTTATGGAACTGAGCAAGAAGGGCTGTCTCGGAATTATCCTGAGAATTGACGCTTAAAAAACCTGTCCCGGGGAAAAGTATTATTATGAGGAGTATTTTGAATCTTTTCATTATTTTAATGATTTTTAAAGCGACAAATTTATAAAAAATGGATTATTCGATTCTATCTCACTCGCCTTTATTCAACAACCTCTCATCTGAGAATATAAATAAGGTACTTACAAAGGTCCCATACCGGATAAGAAAATTCAAAACAGGATCCATGATCGCCCAGAGCGGCGAGCTGGTTACATTGCTGATGCTTGTCCTGAGCGGATCGGTAAAAGGTGAAATGGTCGATATTGCCGGAAGGGTGATCAAAATTGAAGAAGTACCTGCCTCCGGTGCACTTGCTGCTGCTTTTTTGTTTGGAAACAGGAACAGGTTCCCGGTAAATGTGATTGCGGTTGCCGATACTGAACTTCTGACAATTGAAAAACCGGACTTTCTTAAGTTACTTAAGGAAAATGACACAATACTCATAAATTTCCTTGATATGATCTCCAACCGTTCACAGTTCCTGTCGGAGAAGATCAAATTCCTGAATTTCAAAACCATAAAAGGCAAGCTTGCCCAGTTTATTCTTCAACGCACAGGCAGGGAGAAATGGTCATTCGTTCTTGAAATGACCCAGAATGATCTGGCCGATTTTTTTGGTGTGGCCAGACCATCTGTAGCAAGAGCCCTCGGTGAAATGGAGGACGAGGGTTTGATAGAAGCCAGGGGAAAGAATATCAGGGTCCTGGATCCGGATAAACTGGCGAGGCTTATGGCTGAGCTTTGAATCCCCTGTTAATCAGCAGAGCATCGATACCGGGTTCTTTTCCCCTGAATGCCTTATACATATCCAGCGGATCCCTTGTACCACCCTTCGAAAGAATCTCATTTTCAAATTTTGCGGCAACTTCCCTGTTGAAAATATCACCGGTTTCCTTAAAGGCCTGAAACGCATCGGCATCGAGCATCTCACTCCAGTAATAGCTGTAATACCCTGAAGCATAACCACCTGCCCAGATATGATTGAAGTATGTCGACCGGTATCTTGGTTTGATCTCAGGTATCAATCCGTACTTGGCCAGAACTTTTTTCTCAAACTCTCTGATATCGAGGTCAACAGACTCTTTCAGTGTATGGTACTCCATATCCAGAAGTGCTGCTGCCAGGAATTCGACGGTTGAAAAACCCATATTGAATTTGCTTGCCCTTTCAAGCTTTTCGACAATATCTGCGGGAATTACTTTACCAGTCTGGTAATGCTTTGCATAAACTTCAAGGACTTCAGGTTCAAGCACCCAGTGTTCCATAATCTGGGAAGGAAGTTCGACAAAGTCACGTG
>CAZKMH010000189.1:0-7190 GCA_964553395.1 uncultured Rikenellaceae bacterium
CCTTTGTGTGACTTTGTGGTAAAAAAAATTTAACCACAAAGGGTCACAAAGGCTGTCACTAAGGAACACAAAGAAATACAATAAATTAAGAATATTTAAACAGGCTAAACTGAAAGATTATGATAAAAGATGAAAAGCTGGAAACACTGAACATTGATACCAGTTTATATAAGACCAGACTGAATAAAAAGTTTAAAAACAGGACTCAGTACAGAGCTCCCGATCCTCTCATAGTTTTAAGTTTTATTCCGGGCACTATTCTGGAAATAATTGTCAAACCGGGGCAGGAGGTGCGAAAAGGTGATCCGCTTATGATACTCGAAGCAATGAAAATGCAGAATATGCTGAAGTCAGGTATTGATGGCAGGGTCAAAAAGATCCTGGCAAATAAGGGAGATAAGGTTGCGAAAGGCACAAAGCTGATCGAAATGGAACAGGACTATTGCTAAAGAGAACCCTCAAAAATGACAAACTGCCTGAATTTCTCCGGAATCTGAGGTTTCCCGTCATATATACCATAAACTGTCGATCCGCTTCCCGACATAGAGCTGTAAAGAGCTCCGGCATTATATAATGAACTTTTTATTTCACCGATGACCGGGTAAAGCTTGATAGCATACTCCTCAAAATCATTTATAATATATTTTCTCCATTCCGTGGGATGCAGGGAAATAAGTTTTTCCAGACTTTTCTCCGGTCGGGCAGGTGTGCTATTATTAAAAGCTTCGCGTGTGCTGATACGTATGCCCGGATTAAGAAGTACAACCTGAAATCTTCCCGTCAGTTGACCTGTTTGTTTTAGCACCTCCCCCCTGCCGGTGGCATATGAAGGTACCGTGTCAATGAAGAAGGGGCAATCACTTCCAATATCAAGAGCAAGACTTTTAAGTTCTGATTCACTTATCGAAAGGTTAAAACATTTGTTGATTGCTTTTATCATGCATGCTGCATCGGAGGAACCGCCACCCAGCCCTGCGGCTATGGGGATAGCTTTGTGAAGATGAATTTTCAGGAGCGGAACAGGATAACGCTCACGCATCTTCCTTACACTCCTGATTACCAGGTTTTTCTCAGGATCTGAACCTGTATATATGCCCGTAACAGTAAGTGTATCTTCCTTTGCTCTGTCCGGTGCAACAACAAACTCCAGTGCGTCGGACAGACCGACCGGATAAAAGATTGTCTCAATATCATGAAATCCGTCATTGCGTTTGGCTGTGACCCGTAAACCGATATTTATCTTGGCTTTTGGGAAGGATATCATCGTATGATATTTTGCATAAAAGTACCATTAGGATTTGAATTTGTTGCGAACAATATGTTTTTAGCTTTTTCAACAAGTTTTAAACAAAAACTGTTTGTAATAAAAAGATGTAATTCCTGAACAGGGTATCCTGTAATTTATACCTTTGAGACGGTCATAAAAATATCTTCAAACAGCTAGTAACTAACATTAAATCAGTAATATACTATTAATGGCAAGACAGACAAAGGCCGGAAAGCCTGTTATAACAACTTTGCCTGATTTCGGGAAAGTTCCGCCGCAGGCAATAGATATGGAAGAGGCAGTTCTGGGTGCAATAATGCTTGAGAAGGAAGCCGTGATCACGATCCTCGATATTCTCAAACCGGAGAGTTTTTACAAAGATGCCCACAGGAAGATATTCAAGGCTGTTTCCGATCTCTCAATGAAGGAATTCCCGGTTGATCTTTATACTGTGACTGAGGAACTGCGTGCCCATAATGAACTCGAGAATGCAGGAGGGCCGGTGTACCTTTCGCAGCTGACTTCCAAGGTCGTTTCAGCGGCTAATGTCGACTTCCATGCAAGGATTGTTGCTCAGAAATATATTCAGCGTGAGCTTATCCGGGTTTCCACTGAAATTCAGACAAGAGCATTTGATGATACATGGGATGTCACAGAATTGCTGGACTTCTCTGAAAATGAGCTTTTCCAGATTGCTGAAGGAAATATTAAGAGAGAAGTCTCACCGATCAATATGGTCATAAAGGAGGCTATTAAGGAGATTGAGGAGGCAGGTAAAAGAGAAGATGCTCTTGTAGGGATACCTTCAGGATTTACGAAACTTGACAGGCTTACATCAGGCTGGCAGAAGTCTGAGCTGGTCATAATAGCAGCCAGGCCATCAATGGGGAAAACTGCACTGGCGCTTTCGATGGCCCGGAATATGGCCATTGAACATAGCAAAAATGTCGCGATTTTCTCATGTGAAATGTCGTCTATACAGCTTGTTAACAGGCTGATAATTGCAGAAACCGACATTCCCGGAGACAAGATCAGGAACGGAAGACTTTCGGAAGAGGAGTGGAAGCAGCTTGATACCAGGATCAAGAAACTGGTTCAGGCGCCGATATTTATTGATGATACACCGGCCATTTCAATCTTTGAACTGAGGGCGAAATGCCGCAGGCTGATGGCCCAGCATAAGCTGGATATTGTGATTGTCGACTACCTGCAGCTTATGTCAGGCCCCGACAATGCAGGAAGTCGTGAACAGGAGGTAAGTAATATCTCAAGGTCGCTGAAAAGCATTGCCAAGGAGCTTAATGTGCCCATTATTGCACTTTCACAGCTTAACAGGTCGGTGGAGATGAGAGGCGGTACCAAGCGTCCGCTTCTTTCTGACCTGAGGGAATCGGGAGCAATTGAACAGGATGCCGATATGGTTGTATTCATCCACCGGCAGGAGAAATTCGGGATGATGACTTTTGAGGATGGCTCCTCAACAAAAGGAATCGCTGAAATAATACTTGCGAAGAACCGTAATGGACCCGTTGATGATGTCAGACTCAGATTCAGGGAGGAGAAAGCGCAATTTGTTGATATTGACGAATTTGATATTGAAAATGTATCAGAGATAAACAGTAGTCAGAGTATTACATTCGGATCTAAAATGAATCATGACCGCCTGAGGGATGTGGGTGGCGGTTTTGATACAGAATCCGACAATCATGATGAGCCTCCCTTTGCGTGACGGATCTTTATGGTCAGCCCAATTTCAGGATGAATTTCATCCCAAGTCTATGGTATTCAAAGCCGTAGAATCCGGCATAAACACCTATTTCTCCCAGAAGCAACACTTCACTTATACTATATCCTATTTCAGTATAGTTACTATGAAACTTGCTGCCCAGATAAGATAAGCTTATGTTTTCCCTCATCAGAGTTTTGCTTAATCCGGGCAGGTATTTAAGGAGCAGATAGGGTGTTGTATATTTAATATGTGCTTCTCCGAAGAATTCAGGTGTACTTAATGGATAGATGTCCGGCAGCATGAAAGAGTCTTCATAATCATTTAGAAGTACCTGGAACGTCTGGGCATTGAAGTGGAAGAAATCGTAAAAGGGGATATTTGAATTATTAAGGAATCCACCTGTACGCACTCTCCACCTTAGCTCACTGAAAGGTCCGGGAGTGTGCGATTTTGATACCCCGAATCTTATCATGTCAAAGTGCCTTAGCATGTCAGATGTTCCGGTGAACTCATTGATCCCGTGTTTCCAGATAAGATTAAAAGTAGGCCAGTCGGATTCACCTGCCGGTATCTTTTTACCCTCGTAAACTCTGTATTTTTGTCTTGGAGTAAATGTAACATTTGTTACAAATTCATAGTGTTTCTGATCCCGCAGTGCATGCACAGGATCAGCCCCGCTCTCAAGATAAGTATTGTCAGGTGTATTGGACGAATATTCCCGTGATCTCCGGAAAATGGAATAATCCGTTGTATTTTCCAGTACCTTCCTGTTATCATAACCAGCTGTCAGTTCAATTCTGAGACCATTTGATATCTGGCCCCTGAAGCCAAGATCGAGGTACCTGGTTTCATAGAGTTTCAGATAGTTTTTTTTAAGCAGCAGTGATGTAAGCGAATTAAGAAATGTATTTATGCTTCCACCCGTGCCTATATCCCTGCTCATCATCCCGGTTCTGAAGAAGATCTGTCCGGGATTAACGATACCGAAGTTGTAACTGCCATTGACCCTCCACATAAGAGTTTTGCGGCTGAAGGCCCAATTCACTTCCGGTGCCAGGGAAAATGATCTTTTATTCTTCAGTATTTTCGAGAAACGGAAATCGGATCCGTATGTAAAACCATCAACGGTATTGAACTGCAGGTTTTCCGGATCAAGCAAACCTCCGAACATAAAACTGAATCCCGAACTATCTGACCATGTATGGCCTGATCCGATATACTTTAATGTCTTTGAGAGATCACTTTTTTTCCTGCTCTCCTCGCGGGGTATAGTATCGTGTATGGATTCCCTGACGGATAGTTTATTCTTAATGCTGTCACGAAGCCTTATACTTTGCATCTCCGGATCTGAAAGCGGGATGGGTCTTATTTCAGCCCAATAGGTACTGTCTTTCAGTCTGGCATCCTTTTCAAATGTTCTTATGGTGTTATTTCTGATTTCCAGGTTGTTACGGACACTGTCGGGTTGTGATCTTTCCGATTCCCTGTTCATCAGCCGCGACAATGCTACCATATCACGGTTTGACAGTTCCTCCTTTTCGAGGATCTTTTCAATCTTTTCATGGTCTTTTGAGGCAGCCTGATCCTGTCCTGTCGCTACGGTAACCGGCACAAACGGATAACCGTCACCGGCAGACCCGGGTTTGGCAAGGGCAAGATTTGGTTTTACCTCAAGATATTTGACTGAGCTCCCGTATCCTGCATCAGCCCTGACCCCAAGAATACCGATATTCATTTCGAATTTAAGGCTTACCGGCATCCAGATATCATCCTGAACCGGAATGTACAACTGTTCAATGCTGAGTTTGCCTGCAATATTGCTATTGGTGAGATCAAGACTGTGAATACACCACAAATCTTCAATAATATAGATGATCCCTTCAAAAAGCTGCTGGCTCTTCATTCTCGGTATAACCTGTATCTTATTGATGGTGTTATTTCCCTGCAGGCTTGCTCCAAGGTATTTGAACTTGTAATAAGAGAATGCCTGCGGTGAAAGTGGAGATATCGCAATGTCGGCAAGAATCGGCTGATAAAAGCTTGCCTGAATTATGTCCATTGGTGACACATTATCTCCCTGGTCGGGAAATGTACTGTTCACGGATTTGACTTTCTGAACATATTTATCGGGTGCAGTGAATTCTATCTCATTGAATGATTCCAGCATATAAACATCACCTTCCTTAATGGGTGTTCCCGGTGAACCATCATCCCCGGAATCGATCGACATGGATTTTCTCAGGATCTTTGGAATCCTGTTAAATACGAGGTTTCCTTTTATATAAACCTCTGCTTTATAGTAACTTACATTATTAAGGTAGTACGGAGCCATGCCAATTGCTCTTCTCATAATACCGTAGGCCGGATCTTCGCCGGATGCAGATATCCTTACTTCCGGGATCTCATAATACTGTAAGGGGAGTACAACATTTTTAATGATTGTCTCACCTGTCACGGTAATATCATAAAAGACTGGTGAATAACCCAGACTCTGATATGTGACCAGATACTTCCCTTCCGGCAGTTTTATTTCATAGTCACCCCTGGTGTTGGCTGTTGTACCTTGTTTGAGTTCCTGGATGTAAACTGTCGAGTAAGGAACAGGATCGCCTGTTTCAGTAGTGATTTTTCCTTTCAGCACCTGGGCATCTGTAATAACGGAGTTAATTATCAGAACACAGGAGATCAGAATCGGATGTTTCATAAGAGGTTCTTGTTAGTCTTTCTTTCCTGCCACAACAATTACTATCTCACCTTTTGGCGGCTTGTTTTTATAATAATCTGACAGATAAGACAACGTTCCTCTTATATTCTCCTCAAACACCTTAGTGAGTTCCCTCGAAACGGATGCTTCCCTTTCAGGACTTAAATATTCCGCCATATCTCCAAGCGTTTTGACCAGCCGGTAGGGCGATTCGTAGAAGATCATAGTCCTTGTCTCATCCCTGAGGGCTGTAAGTTTTTTATTTCTGCCTTTTTTTGGAGGGAGAAATCCTTCGAAGCAGAACCTGTCGGCAGGCAATCCGGAATTAACCAGTGCGGGGATAAGAGCAGTCGGACCCGGAAGTGTTTCAACAGTGATCCCTTTTTCTATGCATGTTCTTACCAGCAGGAATCCCGGATCCGATATTCCGGGTGTGCCTGCATCTGTTATAAGTGCAATAGTCATACCCGAAAGGATCTTCGAACATATCGATTCAACAGCCTTATGTTCATTGAACATATGATGCGACTGCAACTGCGATTTGATATTGTAATGTTTAAGCAGGTTTCCGGCATGGCGTGTATCCTCGGCAAGGATCAGATCAATACTGCTGAGGACTTCCACGGCCCGGAAAGTAATGTCTTTGAGATTACCGATAGGTGTAGGGATGAGATACAATTTACTCATCAACCGGAAATTTGCGTTTAACAAGGTCCAGAAGCTGTTTTACGGCTTCATTCTCCATATTATTGTCAGCAAAATTCATGATAACAGCCCTGGCTTCCGCAAAACTTCCTGAATTGTCAAGGCTTGTAATTGCTCTCTCGTATGATTCACGATTCCCGTTAAAGAGCTCCCTTATGAAGAGGAATTTGTCATTTACTCCGATAGCTTCTGACAGGTTTGCTATTGGCTTCGTCTTCATGAGATCGGTTACATCGTCATCCTCTTTCCTGTGACCCATCTGTTCATTCAGGCTGCCTGGCAAATTGTGGAAGGTGTCAGCGATAATAACCGATTCAGCGGCTTTCTTTGAAGGACGCCCCGGCTTTTCTTTTACTTCGGCAGGCGACTTTGTAATCAATTCCGGCTTGCGTTTATTCTCCTCAACTTCAGTTGTTTCCCTGTATTTCGGAGCCTCTGCAGTCTCAATTGCATTAACCTCTTTTTTAACCGGTCCGGGAATTACCGGATCACTTTTTGGCGGATTCTCTTTTCCCTTAACATCTTTCAGAAGTTCGATTATTTCGGCAGCACTTTTGCATTTCGCCTTTGCGAGCTCAACCTGTAAAAAAGGAACTCCCGGATAACTTTTCAGATCGTCAATAATCTGACGTGCATCATTAAGATCTTTTATTATTAAATCAACTGTTGCGTTGAAATCCATATCTTTAAATGTTATTAAACCAAACCAATTTCCTTATTTTGCAAAAGTAAGAATATTCCGGAAGTCATAACGGAATAACCTGGCAATTGGTACACAGTTAGAG
>CAZKMH010000190.1:0-7178 GCA_964553395.1 uncultured Rikenellaceae bacterium
TAGGTACACATCCCCTTTTGTCCCCCTCGTTTTACATATCACACGTACTCACCCCCAATGATAATACAACTGGGGTTGGGGGTCAAACATTAACTTGTTCTATTATCTTTGTATTCATTACAATATAATCTGAACCAATCTGAATAATGAAAATCGCAGTTGTGGGAACAGGATATGTGGGACTAGTTACCGGGACCTGTTTTGCTGAAAGTGGAGTTACCGTTACATGTATCGACAATGACAACGAGAAGATCAGGCAGCTGAATGAGGGCACCGTTCCTTTTTATGAGCCCGGACTTGAGGATATATTAAGAAGGAATACAAAGAAAGAGAGATTATTTTTTTCGTCATCAGTTGCAAATGGTATTGAAGGTGCCGAAGTGATATTTATAGCAGTCGGAACACCTCCCGGCGAAGACGGTAGTGCCGATCTAAGACACGTACTTGATGTTGCGGAAGAGATAGGTGCCTCATTGAAAGACTACTCGGTTATTGCTACCAAAAGCACTGTCCCTGTCGGAACCGCAGAAAAAATAAGGAAAACCATTTCGGATCAGCTCGGAAAGCGCAAATCAAGTGTCACTTTCGATATGGCATCAAATCCCGAGTTTTTGAAAGAGGGCGCTGCTGTAGAAGATTTCCTTAAACCTGAGAGGATCATAATAGGTATCGATAACGAAAAAACGGGCGAAATCATGAAACGCCTTTATATGCCATTTGTCCTGAACAATCACCCTATCCTCTTCATGGATATCCCTTCGGCCGAAATCACTAAATATGCAGCAAATGCAATGCTGGCCACACGTATTAGTTTCATTAACGAAATAGCCAACCTTTGCGACCTTATGGGCGCTGATGTAAACCAGGTCAGGAAAGGTATTGGCAGCGTCTCCAGGAGCGGGAATAAATTTCTCTACCCCGGGACAGGTTACGGCGGTTCGTGCTTCCCCAAAGATGTTAAGGCGCTCATCAGAACAGCGAATGACCTTGGTTATGAGCTGAATGTGATCAAGGCTGTCGAAAAAGCCAATGAATATCAGAAAAATGTCATCTTCCATAAGATACTTAAACACTACAATAATAATATCAGGAACAGAGTACTTGGCATCTGGGGATTGTCATTTAAACCAAAGACTGACGACATCAGGGAATCATCATCGATCTATCTGATTGAAAGGCTTTTACAGGAGGGAGCTATTGTACAGGCTTATGATCCGGCAGCAACAATGGAAACAAGAAAGCAGATAGGTGATGTTATAACATATGCCGGAGATCCGTATGATGCGCTGAAGGGTACCGAAGCCATGATCTTAATGACGGAATGGTCGGAGTTCCATCTTCCCGACTTTAAGAAAATGGCAGATATAATGAAGGGTAAAGTTATATTTGACGGGAGGAATATTTACGATCCGGCAATGATCAGGAATATGGGATTTATTTACTATGGAATTGGAAGGAGGTAACAGTTGGAGGTTGGCAAACAGACAAGCTCTGTGAAACTCCGTGCAAGCTCCGTGTAACTTCTGTGGTTAATAACAAGATAACATAAATAATATATGAAAGGAATAATTCTCGCAGGGGGTTCGGGTACAAGACTTTACCCTGTAACGAGTGTCATTTCGAAACAGATGCTTCCGATATACGACAAGCCAATGATATATTATCCGCTGTCGGTTCTGATGCTGGCCGGGATCAGGGAGATCCTCATTATCTCAACACCACGTGACCTTCCAGCATTCCGCAGCCTGCTGGGAGATGGGAAACCATTGGGTTTACAATTCAGCTACATTGAACAGCCTGCACCCGAGGGACTTGCCCAGGCATTTATCCTGGGTGACAAATTTATTGGTGACGATCCGGTTTGCATGATCCTCGGGGATAATATTTTTTATGGTCATGGATTCGGCGATGTACTCCTCAGTACCACCCAATTGAAAGAAGGCGCTTGTGTTTTCGGTTATTATGTTACTGATCCGGAACGGTATGGTGTTGTGGAGTTTGACAAAACCCGAAAGGTTGTAAGTATCGAGGAGAAACCTTCCAGACCAAGGTCAAACTATGCGGTCACCGGCCTCTATTTTTACGACAATACAGTTGTCACCAAAGCATGTTCGTTGAAACCATCCGCCAGGGGCGAGCTTGAGATAACCGACCTGAACAGGCTTTATCTGGAAGAAGGCACCCTGCAGGTAAAGCTGATGGGAAGAGGTATGGCATGGCTCGATACCGGAACATACGAAAGCCTCCTGCAGGCTGCCAATTTCATTGCCACTCTTGAACAACGGCAGGGGCTGAAAGCTTCATGTATCGAAGAGATAGCATTCAAAAGAGGATTCATCGACCGGAATCAGCTGATCGCAATTGCTGAACCGTTTAAAAACAGCCAGTATGGTAAATATCTTCTTAAGATTGCATCAGAGGAGATCCCAATTTTCGAAACCTTAAGGTAAACCTGAACAGGAATGGAAAAGATCGAGACCGGATTTCAGGGACTCTTTGTCATTAAACCTGTTGTTTATTCAGATAACAGAGGTTACTTTTTTGAAAGCTTTAACTATGAAACTTTCAGGAACGAAGGAATCTCATTCAATCAGGTTCAGGATAATGAATCGAGATCAGCAAAAGGAGTGATTCGCGGCCTTCATTATCAGCTCAAGCCTCATGATCAGGCAAAGCTCATCAGGGTAATTGAAGGGAAAATATATGATGTAGCCCTCGATATCCGGAAGAATTCCCCTACATACGGAATATTGTTCGACGTCGAACTTGCCTCCGAGAGCAAAACGCAGTTGTTCATACCTAAAGGTTTTGCCCACGGATTTTCGGTTCTAAGCGAATTCGCTGTTATCCTGTACAAAACGGATAATGTATATAACCGTTTGTCGGAACGAGGAATTGCACTGGATGACCCTGATCTCAGGATTGACTGGAAAACAGGTGATATAAAACCGGTTATAAGCGAAAAAGACATGAGGAATCCTCCGCTGAAAGAAGCAGACAACAATTTCTGAAATAAGTATGGCAGTTTTACTGATCACAGGTGCTGACGGACAGCTGGGCAATGAGCTCAGAACGGTTTCAAAAAATTATTACGGATATGATTTTATCTTCACGGATATAGACTCACTCGACATAACTGACAATGAACAAACCGGTACCTTCATAAAAAAGACCGCGCCCGACTGGATACTGAACTGTGCAGCTTATAACCAGGTCGACAGGGCTGAAAGTGAGACTGATCAGGCAATGCTTATTAATGGATCCGCGGTCAGTAACATTGTAAATGCAATAAAAGGAACTGACTGCAGATTTATACATTTCTCTTCTGATTATGTGTTTAAGGGAAATTCAAACATTCCCTACAACGAAAACTCAACCACTGATCCGGGGAGTGTTTACGGTAAATCCAAACTTGCTGGCGAAAAAGCTGCCCTCACACATCATGCAACGATGATCATCCGGACATCGTGGCTCTACTCATCACACGGAGTAAATTTTGTCAAAACGATTCTGAAAAAAGCAAAAACAACCGGATCGGTAAGCGTGGTTTTTGACCAGACCGGTACGCCGACATATGCAGCCGATCTTGCTGAAACTGTATTGCTGATAATTTCGGGAGTTATAAGAAACCAGGTGGCATTCAGTCCCGGAATATACCATTATTCAAACGAAGGTATCTGCAGCTGGTACGATTTTGCAGAAGCGATTGTCAGTGAGGCGGGTCTTGACTGCCGGGTAGTGCCGATTTTAACGAAACAATTTTCTTCTTCAGTACAACGGCCGGCATATTCGGTACTTGATAAAAGCAAAATAAAGGAAACTTACAACCTTGAGATACCTCACTGGAGAAAGAGTTTGAAGAGATGCATTAAGCTATTACAATAATCTTTTTTATATGTTACCAATCGACGACATCCGCCTAAAAGCCCAAACATGGCTCGGAAATGAATTTAACCGGGAAACCCGCGAAGAAGTCAGGGAGATGCTTGAAAAAGATGAAAAAAATCTTATAGATGCATTTTACCAGGATCTTGAATTCGGGACCGGCGGTTTACGTGGCATCATGGGTGCCGGCACAAACAGGATGAATATTTACACGCTCGGAATGGCCACACAGGGACTCTCGAATTATATTATCAAAAAGTTCGGGAAAGAAGGGATCCGGGTGGCAATTGCACATGATTGCCGGAACAACAGCAGGTATTTTTCAGAGACGGCAGCAGATATCTTCTCTGCCAACGGATTTGAAGTGTATCTGTTTGAATCCCTGAGGCCAACGCCGGAATTATCCTTTGCAATCCGGCATTACAAATGCCAGAGCGGAGTTGTGATAACAGCTTCTCATAATCCACCCGAATATAACGGGTATAAAGCATACTGGGACGATGGCGGACAGGTCGTTGCCCCGCATGATGACGGCATCATCGAAGAGGTACGCAATATAAAATCAGTCAGCGACATACAATTTAAGGGGAAAAAAGAGAGAATCAAAATCATTGGTAAGGAGACCGATACCGCTTTCCTGAAGGAGGTTCTTAAGATAAGCCTGAATCCGGATGTAATTGAGAAGTTCAGCGATATCGGAATTGTTTATACCCCTATTCACGGCAGCGGGATAAAGCTGATCCCTCCGGCCCTTAAATTATTCGGATTTAAAAACATCATGAATGTACCTGAACAGGATATAACTGATGGTAATTTTCCGACTGTAAAATCGCCTAATCCCGAAGAGCCGGATGCATTGAAAATGGCTATTGCCAAAGCTGTATCCGCAAATGGAGAGCTTGTTATGGCTACCGATCCTGATGCCGACAGGCTGGGCATTGCCTGTAAAAACAAAACGGGTGAATTTATCCTGCTTAACGGGAATCAGACCGGCGCATTACTGATATATTACATCCTTTCTCAATACAAAGAAAAGAAGAAATATAAAGGCAATGAGTATATCATCAAGACTATTGTCACAACTGATCTGATGGACAGGATTGCTGAGAAATACAATGTTGAGTGTTACAATGTTCTTACAGGTTTTAAATTTTTTGCAGAGCTTATCAGGCAGCTTGAAGGCAGGAAGAAGTTTATAGGCGGGGGAGAGGAAAGTTACGGTTTCCTTCCGGGAGAATATGTCAGGGACAAGGATGCTGTGGCATCCTGTGCACTGGTTGCCGAGGTCACAGCCTGGGCAAAATCCAGGGGAAAATCTCTTTACGATCTGCTTCTGGATATTTACCTCGAATACGGGTTATATAAGGAGAAACTGGTCAACATAGTTCGCAGGGGAAAAGAGGGTGCAGATGAGATAAAGGCTATGATGACCCGTTACAGGAATAATCCTCCTGAAACAATAAATAGCAGTAAAGTGGTGAAGATCAACGACTACGAAACACTTGTTTCAACTGATTGCATCACAGGTGCAAAGAGTGAGATTATCATGTTGAGGTCAGATGTATTGCAGTTCTTCCTTGAGGACGGTACGAAGATCTCTGTAAGGCCTTCAGGTACCGAGCCAAAGATCAAGTTCTATTTCAGCGTCAACACGAAACTGGAATCAGCAGATAGATTTGAGGAAACTGATAAGCTGCTTGATCAGAGGATTGAGGGGATAATTCAAGATATGAAATTGATCTGAATTTTTTTCACCACGGAGTCACGCGGAGTTACCTTTGGCCGCCGAAGGCTTGCCGAAGGCGCTGCACGGAGTAAGAACACGGAGTTTTAAGACGGTGTACCTCCGTGTCCTCGTGGTTTTTTATAATCTGTTGAGAAACTGAAGTGAAATAATTATCCTTTTATTAAGGTAAATTCTCTTTAGGAAGTGCAAAACCAACCGGCACCATATACCAGGTATTAACTGCTTTCCCGCCCTGCATACCCGGTTTCCATCCGGTTATAATACCGACAATTCTTACTGCTTCAGCATCAAGAAGAGGATGGACACCTTTAAGAACCGATATGCCTTCGGTTTTACCATCTGTAGTAACAATAAACCTGATAATAACCCTTCCTTCGATCTTTTCAGCTTTTGCCTGTTCGGGATATTGAGTGTTATTTTTAATGAAATTTAAAAGTTCTCTATCGCCGCCAACATACTGAGGCATCTCCTCAACAACAACATAAGGAGCATCTTTAGTGATATTGTCCGGTAATTTAAATTTTAAAGTAACGCTCGAGTTGATTGGTTTGCCTGTATCCTTATTCTTTGGAGGATCCCATTTTGGGGAGGAATTAATAACTCTTATAACTTCATCACTCAGTAACGAATTTACAGGTAACCCTGATGTGATATTGCCGATACTACCATCTGTATTTATTGTGTAATTCACTGACACCCAGCCTTCAATTTTTCTGATCGTGGCTTCTGCAGGATATTTGACCCTGGAAGCAACCCACTCCTGAAATGCCAGGAGATCACCTCCCTGGAAAGTCGGAAAATCATAAGGATCTCTTGTTTGCCTCAGCTTAGAAGCTGGCGGAGAAGTATTCAATCCTAACTCAGCAGCCCGTTTTTTAGTTATAATTTCAATTACTCCATCCTTTCCTTTTTCTCCATATTTGTCCGTTGCTTCTTTGCCTTTTAAAACCTTCACTAATCCGACATCGTCACGTTTTATTGTTATTTCTCCTTTGTAATTACTTATTTTATCATCAATGACAATAAGAGATTGTAAATTATTATCATCTGTCATCCTGATTCTTACATTTTCCCCTTCATGATAGTAGCTCGCGTCACGTGTACGTACTCCCATTTTATAATTTGGATCTTTTACCATTTTAATGACCATCTCTGAAGTAAAATCAGGTTTAAGTGTTTGGTTTTTATATCCAATACCCGAAACAAGCAGAGAAGCATCTTTCTGAATATTTTTAAGTACAAACCGCCCGTCGGAACCGGACTGTACACCAATATTTGTCGGAGTATTACCCGGGAATGCGACTATTATTGTTACTAACATCAACGGCTTTCCGTCTTCTCCCAAAACAATTCCCTTCACTTCATTCTGAATTATTGCGTAAACCTGGTTAATCGTTAAAGGATCAGCCACCGCAGAAGCATAATGATATTCCGGTGTTGCAAATGCATATGCCATTATTGCCACTACGGGAAGGATCAGTATATTCTTCATAGCAGCATACTTGCGGGTTGGTTTTTTATTGATCATGATTATCCGGCTTTTGAT
>CAZKMH010000191.1:0-3576 GCA_964553395.1 uncultured Rikenellaceae bacterium
AACTGCTGATGCCACTCTTGATATATGCCTGGGGTCGGGTGGTTTTGGAATAATATATTCTTTCCCGAATGTCAGTTCATTGATGTTGTATGCTTTCAGAACCGAGGCAGGCACAGGTTCTTTTGCCAGGATTGCCAGAGCATTTGAAGCAGCAAGCTTCATCTCTTCATTTATAACTGAAGCCCTTACATCCAGTGCTCCCCTGAAAATGAACGGAAACCCGAGTACGTTATTAATCTGGTTTGGATAATCCGATCTGCCGGTGGCAAAGATGAGATCGGATCTTGTTGCCATTGCATCCTCATATGAAATTTCCGGATCAGGATTTGCCATTGCAAAGACTATCGGATTATCTGCCATTGTTGAAAGCATCTCTTTTGTAAGCATCCTTGCAACAGAAAGTCCCAGGAACAAATCTGCCCCCTTAACAGCCTGAGCAAGCGTATCGATATCCCTGTCGGTTTTGAATTCCTCCTTGAATTTATTAAGATCCTTCCTTTTCCCGTTTATGACACCCTTGCTGTCGACCATCACTATGTTTTCCTTTTTGACACCAAGAGCCAGATAGAGCCTGGAGCATGAGATTGCCGCTGAACCGGCGCCGCATACGACCAGTTTTACCTTGTCGATCTCTCTTCCGGTAATTTCAAGTGCATTTAAAAGGCCTGCTCCGGAGATTATTGCTGTGCCGTGCTGGTCATCATGGAAAACCGGAATATCAAGTATTTTCTTAAGCCTTGTTTCGACTTCAAAGCATTCAGGGGCTTTTATGTCCTCCAGGTTTATACCTCCGAATGTCGGGGCTATCCTGGCGCAAATCTCAATAAGCTTGTCAGGATCCTTTTCATCAACTTCGATATCGAAAACATCAACATCAGCAAACACTTTGAAAAGTAACCCCTTCCCTTCCATGACAGGCTTGCCTGCCATGGCTCCGATATCACCGAGACCCAGTACTGCCGTTCCATTGGATATTACAGCAACAAGATTTCCTTTTGCAGTATAATTATATACATCCTCCGGATTTTTTTCAATCTCCAGGCATGGGTAAGCCACTCCCGGAGTATATGCAAGACTTAAATCGAATTGAGTGCTGTAAGGCTTGGTAGGTATCACCTCTACCTTACCATGACGGCCTCTGCTGTGGTAGAGAAGCGCATCTTCCTTTGTTGCTTTTGCCATGTATTGGAATTTTTAAATTTAAGAAGGTCAGAATTCAGTTTATCAGCCGTAATAATTCGAATAACTATAAATCAAAATTATTACAATAAAATCAGATTTCATACGAAAAAAATCAGGTTGGAAGTATAACCGATATGTTAAATGTCATTTAATCGGGGAATCTGCCGGTGATATCCGGTATAAATAAAATAAATTTTGCATTGCCGACAAATTTAGATACTTTCAAAGCTTGTTTTATTAACATTGAACTACCTTATTATTTAGTACCGGATATGGATCGAAACCTTGCAATTGGTGCAGATATTGGCGGAAGCCATATAACATGTGCCGCAGTTGACATTGTGTCGCGTAAAATTCTTAAAGAAACCGTTACCGAGAGAGCAGTTGATAATAAAGCTCCTGCCGATGACATCATTGCAGTCTGGGCAGGTGCCCTGAATGCTGTAATAAGTAAGATTTCGCGGGAGAGCCTCAGGGGTGTTGGTTTCGGGATGCCCGGACCCTTTGATTATGTTAAAGGGATCAGTTACATTAAGGGCGTTGCAAAATATGAGCATCTGTTCGGATGCAACGTTAAGGAAGAGATCTCCAAAAGCCTTGGATTCAACAACAGTTTACCGGTAAGGTTCATAAATGATGTTTCATCGTTTGCCGTGGGCGAGGCACTTGTAGGGAAAGCCTCCAAAGTGGTACGCTCTATGGCCATCACCCTTGGAACAGGATTCGGATCGGCGTTCATTGATAAAGGAATTCCGATTGTAGATGGACCGGAGGTGCCAAAGCTGGGTTGCGTATATCATCTTCCCTATAAAGATAATATAGCTGATGATTATTTTTCAACACGCTGGTTCCTTGGTAGTTACAAAAAACTGACAGGAAAAGATATGAAGGGAGTCAAGGAAATGGCCGATGTTGCTTCTTCGGACAAAGTTGTAAAAGATCTCTTCACGGAATTCGGAAATAATCTCGGAACATTCCTTGCACCATGGCTTAAAAAATTCAACGCTGAAATAGTTGTTGTGGGCGGCAATATTTCACATGCGTACGAACTTTTTGGCGATATTTTCGAAAAAGGACTGGAAAAAGAAGGCTGTAACTGCAAAGTAGCACTTTCTGAGCTGAAAGAAGATGCAGCACTTCTCGGAAGTGCCTGGCTTCTGGACGATAAATTCTGGAAAGCTGTACAGCATGCATTACCTTTGATGTAAATCCGAATCCATAATAAATTAAAAGATGAATACACAAAAAATCAACATTACCAGAATACTTCCGGTTCTCATGGCTTTTTTCGTTATGAGCTTCGTGGATCTTGTAGGAATTATGGTTGACAGGGTCAGCAGTGATATGAACCTCAGTGCAACTGTGGGACAGCTGATCCCTTCAGCAATTTTCCTGTGGTTTTTCCTCCTGTCAGTTCCAATAGGTGTATTGCAATCCCGTCTGGGTAAACGCTTAATGCTTAATATCGGTATGGGCATTACGGCTCTGGGCCTGTTTGTACCATTTTTTGTTTATTCTTTCCCGATGGTACTGGTCGGAGCTGCCCTTCTGGGGATAGGAAATACAATAGTTCAGGTTTCTGCAAACCCGTTGCTTGTTGATGTGGTTCCCGGTAACCGGAGATCCAGTTTCTTAAGTTTCTCTCAGTTCATAAAAGCAATAGGCTCAATGCTGGGAGCACCGGCAGCTGCATTTTTTGCCTTGAAATTTGGTGACTGGAAGATCCTCTTCCTTGTATTCGGTATTGTATCAATATTATCAGCATTATGGCTCGGTTCAGTTAAAATTGAAGAAACTGTTCATGAAGGTGTTAAAGCCTCCATCAGATCGTCTTTTAAACTTCTGGGGAACAATTTCATTCTGCTGATGGTGCTTTCGATTTTCCTTGTTGTCGGAGTGGATGTAGGATTCAATTCAAATTCGGGGCAGTTCCTTATTAAGCAGTTTGGTATTGAGCAGGTTGCAGCTGAGTCGGGAAGAAGCATCTATTTCCTTGGCCGTATGCTGGGGACTTTTGCAGGCGCACTGATGCTTACCAGGCTATCATCACAGAAGTTTTTTATGTGGTCTGCTCTTCTGGGTGTATTATTTTTGGTTGCAATACTCCTTATCAAATCGAAGGCTCTTGCATGGGTGCTTGTTTTCCTTATTGGTCTTGCTGTGGCAAATATCTGGCCATTAGTGTTTTCCATAGCAGTAGGCAAATATCCTGAGCGAAGTAACGAAATATCAGGGCTTATGATGATGGCTATCTCCGGTGGAGCTGTTATTCCGCTGCTGGTAGGATGGCTGGGTGACATCAGCAGTATTGGTATCGGAATGCTTGTACTGGTAGCATGCATGGTCTACCTGCTGGCAGTTATGAGCCGCTCCCAGACCAGAGATCTTGCCGCC
>CAZKMH010000191.1:3586-7174 GCA_964553395.1 uncultured Rikenellaceae bacterium
GTTTCCGTGTATTGCCTTAAAAAAATAGAAACACTATAATTCGATAGTGATCAGGTTCTTACCAACACCCAGATCGCCAAGTTGTTCCAACACTGAGTCGATCATGGGTGGCGGTCCGCATACATAAAATTTACCATTGAAATCACTGATGTTGGCTTTCAGGAATTCCTTGTTCATAAATCCGTAAGAGAAACCTTTAGCTTTTTCATCTGACAGGATATTGATAAAATCTTTGCCCAGCATCGCTTTAAATTCGTCCCGGAGAATTATATCAGCTTTTGTTTTATTGGCAAACAGCAGTTTATTACCGGAAACCTCATTCTTTGCATGGAGATTTCTTAAAATTGAAATAAAAGGAGTAACGCCGGCACCACCGGCTATAAAAACACCTTTACCTTTATAATTAATTGCTCCCCAGACATCCCTGATTATCAGTTCATCTCCCGGTTTAAGCTTGCCAAGCTCTTTTGTTACTCCGTTCCTGTGTGAATAGATCTTAATTGTAAACTCCAGGTAGGGAGCTGAAGTAAGGCATGTAAAAGTGAATGGTCTTTTTTCATCCCTGAATGCCGGAGTGTTTACGGAAACCTCTGTTGCCTGACCGGGGACAAAGGAATATCCTGCCGGTTTTTTAATCTGAAATCGTTTTACGTCATGGGTAACCTGTTCAGTTCTCAGGATTTTGACAATATGTTCTTCCATTGATTTAGTCTATTTTAAGTTAAACAAAATTAATCCTTGTTTGTTCAAAGAACACCGGAGATGAGGAAATCAGGCCATCGGAATTTATTCGCAGAATTTTAAAGAACATTATTCTCTTCAGTTTGTTTTATCTCACGTATTAAATATTAAACGATAATGAAAAAGATTGGTATTGTAGGATCGGGTGATGTAGCCAAAGCGCTTGCAAAAGGACTTATCAGGCATAATTACCAGGTAATGATCGGAACAGGCAATAAGTCAAAATATGAACAGCTTCGAAAAGAGACAGGTGCCTCAACAGGGACATTTGCAGAATCAGCAGATTTCGGTGAGATTGTCATACTGGCAGTTAAAGGCACCGCGTCTGAAAAAGTAATTTCCTCAATTGCGGATAAACTGTCGGACAAAACAGTAATCGATACAACAAATCCGCTTGCGGATAAACCACCGGTAAATGGTGTGGTTCAATACTTTACATCACTAGAGGAATCTTTAATGGAAAGATTGCAAAGGTCAGCACCGCGGGCAAATCTCGTCAAGGCATTTAACAGTATCGGGAATGTATTTATGATTGATCCCGGTTTTAAGATCAAGCCTTCAATGTTTATATGCGGTAATAATGCTGCATCAAAGAGAGAGGTCACATCACTTCTTGAAGAGGTAGGCTGGGAGGTTGAGGATATGGGCGGAGTCGAATCAGCAAGGGCTGTTGAACCACTCTGCATGCTCTGGTGCATCCCGGGATTCCTTGAGAACAACTGGGCCCATGGTTTTAAGTTCCTTAAGTTCCCCGGATGATCCGGGTTACACCATGTCATTATTTTGTCCTGAAAACATCCGTGTTCTGAAATATGAAAACCCTGCTTTTGATAATTGATATGCAAAATGACTTTTGCAACCCTGACGGGGCATTGTATGTGAACGGAGCTGAGAAAGATGCAGAAAGGTTAGGAAAATTCATAACAAATAATTCGGAAAGAATCGATAAGATAATCATGACGCAGGATAATCATCACGTCATTGATATTTCACATCCGGAATTCTGGGAAGACCGTCAGGGAAAAGCTCCCGCACCCTTCACTGTGATAAGCACACAGGATGTTCAGGAGGGTCTCTGGAGACCGCGTTTCAAAAAAGAGAGTTCGATCGATTATATCAGGAGGTTGGAAGAGCAGGGTGAATTTCCACATGTTATCTGGCCGGAACATTGTATAACCGGTTCATATGGAGCCGCAATCGTAAATGAAATTATGGAGCCCGTAAAAGACTGGGCCAGAAAAGGATTTTTTTTTGAAGTTATTATAAAGGGAACAAATCCGTATACTGAACATTTCGGTGCCCTTAAAGCAAATGTTCCGGTTGAGGGGAGTCCTGAAACTCAATTAAATAATGGATTAGTCAGAGAACTGCAGAATTCTGATAAAATATTAATCGCCGGTGAAGCCAGAAGCCACTGCGTTGCAACAACAGTAAAACAGATGCTTGCGATCGGAGGTCTTGCCCATAAGCTTTTCATCCTGGAAGACTGCATGTCGGATGTGTCCGGATTTGAGACTATTGCTCTGCCTATATATGAAAAAGCAAAAAAAGAAGGCTCAAGGTTCATTTCAAGTTCAGACACTAAATGGCAGTGAATTATATTTGCGGAAAATACCGCCATAATTTCATAAAATGATCCTGAATTCCTTTATTGACAACGATCTTTACAAGTTCACCACAATGAATGCCATTCAGAAATTGTATCCCGGGGCAATTGTCAGATACAGTTTCATAAACCGGGGGAATACTTTGTTCCCGGAAGGATTTGAGGATGAATTGCGAAAAGAAGTTGACAATCTTGCACTGCTTGCCCTCACCAATGAGGAGGAACAATTCCTGATTTCACAATGCTATTATTTTGATCCTGTCTTTTTAGATCTGCTTAAAGGATTCCGGTATAATCCGGAAGAGGTCAGGATTAAGTTGAATGAAGGCATCCTTACTATAGAGATTGAAGGACTGTGGTACCGTACTGTTTTATGGGAGGTACCGTTGCTGGCCCTGATTTCAGAACTGTTCTACTCAATGACAGGGGCGAAACCGGAGGCAGTTGAAGAACGGGCTTCAAAAAAGGCATTACGTCTGAATGGAATGCGTGCAGAATTCTCCGATTTCGGTACCAGGCGCCGTTTTTCATTCGATGTCCATGACAGGGTTATTAAAACCCTGAAAATGAATTCAGGCGGGTTTTTCAAAGGGACCAGTAATGTATTCCTTGCCCTGAAGCATGATCTTACCCCCATCGGGACACATCCCCATGAATGGTTTATGTTCCATGGCGCTCATTACGGATACCGTTTTGCCAATGCAAGAGCGCTTGATTCATGGGTGGAAGTTTATAAGGGAGATCTCGGGATTGCATTGAGCGATACATATACATCGGATAATTTCTTCAGGAATTTTTCGATACTCCATGCAAAACTGTTCGATGGGATCCGTCAGGATAGCGGCGATCCTTTTGCTTTCACAGATAAAGCTTTGAAGTATTATGAAAATAACTACATCGATCCGGCTACAAAAACCATCGTATACAGCGATGCACTTAATCCGGATCTGATTCAGAATATAAAAAAACATGTGGACGGAAGGATCCATGACGTCTATGGGATCGGAACAAGCCTCTCAAATGATGTTGGTGTAAAACCATTAAATATTGTTATCAAGATAACCAGCGTCAAATCAAAAGCCGGTGATAATTTTCATGCGGCTGTCAAATTATCGGATGACCATGGAAAGAATACCGGCAATCCTGAAGAGATAGAATTATGCAGGAAAATTTTGGGGATTTAGCAGGAAGACCGAAGTCCGAAGTCCGAAGCCGGAAGCCGGAAGCCGGAAGCCGGAAGC
>CAZKMH010000192.1:0-7158 GCA_964553395.1 uncultured Rikenellaceae bacterium
TTAAATACAGATTGCAGGGAACTGCTTCGGTGTGTTGAAATGAAAGCAGGTGCGTCCGACATTTTTGTATGGTTGAAACAGTTACGTGTTGCCCCTTATAGTTATGATTTTGTTGATAACAGATGTAAAAAATCACCAGACTTCATCATTGAAAACTTGCCCCCATTAAAAGCATATACACACTTCTTATTAGCATTTAATATTTTAGAATTTGAGGAAAACTCATTTATTGCGGGTCGTTTCTGTGCACCTGTTAATCCACCGGTTAATCTATACATGAGGGATATGTTTATTGAATACAGAATTGTGGAGAAAACGACAAATGCTAAATTATGGTGTAAGATAAAAGGCTATTATAATACTGATATATTTTCATGGGGATTCTTCTTTATTTTTTCTGTTGTTAATAAAATTATGATGGCAAGGCAACTGAAGAATATAAAAAAGTTATCAGAGTTGTCTGCCAAAGGAAAAGTTGAAGCCAAAAAATATGACCTGAAAAATTACTATATTAAATCAGGAATCCATTGGTGGATATTTTGCCGTCGTCATAACTGTAAAGGATTAATGACTTAAAATAACCTGCTTATGGGGTGCTGTGGGATGGTCCCCTGATGATCCGCAGATCGCGATGTCTTATTTACCCTTCAGGACCGATCAGCTTACCTTGTTCTGGAAAATTTTCAACAGTTCGATCCCTTCTCCTTTACCAAGGTTCCGCGAATACTGCTTGTCAACCGGGTTGCTCCAGTGCTCGTGAACGCCAAGACTCCCCGGCATAGGGACACCATCGCCATTCGGAGTGTAGATGATCCCTGCTGGCCAGTTTACGGAATCTGCAGTCTGGTGCAGATAATCATCAACTCCGGGATTATAAATATGAGGCGTGGTATGCTCTTCGTATGAGAACTCAGTCCTCAGGAAATCAAAAGCCACCGATTCTATTGCAACCGGATCGAGTGACAGGAGCAGGGACGAGCTCCAGTGATTATTAAAGGGAGGCATTAAGAATTTAACCGGAAGTCCGTTCCAATCCCTGCCTGACCAGAGGGCGTCAAGTATGAAGAAAAGATTTCTATCGCCGGTATATTTGTTACCCATTAGGTCTACAAGTACCCTGTAATTGCCGTAACCCTTCCTGTTCAGCCCGGGATGGAGGTGCGCGGCACTGCGCCTTGTCTGTGTTCCGAAATGATTTTTGGCGCAAAGGGTGATCCCGGCGATCCCATGTCCTTTCATGGCTGCGGGGTTGATCAGGTATTCTGCATCTTCCAGTACCGTATAGATCTTATCCGATCCCCCATCGCCCATAACAGATTTGTTATCCGAATAGAAAATCAGATTTTTGCTGCTTTCACGGCAAAGTATTCTTCCATGCGTGGCGCCGAAACTTGAAAGATAATTTACATCGGGGAACTCCGTATGGTACTTAATGTATTCATCCTGGTAAATATTTCTCATCGCGTCTCCCACGTAAATGCACTCCTGGGGTACACCAGCCGCATTAACCAGCTGCCTGAGCGTTGAAAGGACAATCTGAGGTGATGTTTCGAACGCCAGAGGCAGCGGCTTATCTTCCAGTCTCCTGTACTCAGGGTCCATTCCGCCCGAAGCAGAGGTCCTGTTCAGCTTAATATATATTTTTTCTCCTTTATTGTATGGAACATTTCCTTTGCCACGCTTCAGATTATGAAACCTGAATACAGCATCCCACGCTTCACCTGGTTTTTCTTTGCCAACCATTGAACAGAGACCGGCTATGAGCATCTGATCAACTTTTTCCTGGCTGGTATTTTTATCCTGGAACCATGCATCATACTTTGCTGCAGGTGTTTCTTTTGATACGGGTTTATTTGCACAACCGGGATTTGTGGATGAGGGATCCCATACCCAGCTTACCCTGCCTGGTTTGATCCCCTGTGCTTTCCCCATGGGCAGGTTTGGAGTGTAGGGATTATCTGCCTGACTTCCGGGTCCGGGATAAAAATTCCCCTGCAGATCGTTTGCCGGTGAATATCCCAATACATTTCCCTGAGCCCTGATAGCGGACAGGAATAAGCTCATCTGAACCGGTGCAAGAATAAGACTTTTCAAGACCTTGCGTCTGCTGATCTTTTTTACAACCGGTTTTCCCGCTGAAGTGGGAACGGATTTTTTTGTGACGGGTTTATCGTTTTGCATTTTTAAGGAATAATAAAATTTACTTTGCGCGGCTGAAAATTAACAAAAAATCTTCTTTTATTTATACTATTCAATTAAGACACTTCTGGGGTTCAGGTCATCTTATTTAAAATTTCCAAAAATCTCAAAATCGTATTTCCCCGACTTCAGGTAAACCGTTAACAAGCCGCCTTCAGTCTTAACGGATCTCAACGACCTGGTATTCTTAATATCCTCCCCGTTGGTCATGATCCTGTCAGCTTTCATGAACAGCGTGGCCGTGCTGTTTGCCGGAATGGATACATTGTAGATGACCGTACTTCCTGATTTTTTCCACTTTGAATTGATGATCCCATAGGGTCCTTCATGTCCGGCTTCAAACTGATCGAGCCCTTCAACAAAATTGGGCCTCAGAATAACATTTTTGAATCCGGGAGTCTCCTCATCAGGGAATATACCTCCCAGGGCTTTGTAATACCATGCATTGATCTCCCCGAACATAATATGGTTCATCGAAATGTCGTGTGCCGCATCAAGCGGCCAGTTTTCGTAAAAGGTAGTTGCGCCGTTGATTATCCACGAACCCCACGACGGGAAAGTCTCCTGGGCTGCAACCCTGTAGGCCAGGTCAGCATAGCCATTTTCACTGAGGGCATTCAGGATGGTTTTTGTTCCGAGAAGCCCGACGTCGATATGCTCATTATCGGCAATTACCCGTGAAGCGAGTTTTTCCGCGACCTTACCGGTATACACTTCCGGTACAAGACCCCAGTGAAGTGCTGCGCTCAGTTCCGTTTGCAGGCCATTACCGTAAACACAATTCACAGTATCAAGATATTTTTCATTAAAGGCTTTTTTGATCTTTTCTGCAAGCTGAGTATATTTCCCCGCATCTTCATGTTTCCCAAATAGTCTTGCAGCCTTTGCAAGTATCTTCACATCAGTATAATAGTAAGCCGTTGATGTAAACTCCTTCGGGGTGACCGATTTCACCGGAACCCAGTCACCAAGGCCCCAGTCTGTAATTCCTGACGGATACTTACCGTCAATATGATCAACATAACGTTTTATGTTATCATAACAGTCTTCAAGCAACCGTGAGTCGCCGTAAAAAAGCCAGATATTCCAGGGGATAATTGCAATGGTACTCGTCCAGTCGGGACCGTTTGCCCAATGGTAACCCCATCCGCTTGTAGGAATTATAGCCGGCAGGATACCATTGGAAAGCTGTTCATCGCGATGATCGGCAAGCCACTTCTCATATACCGTGATCCCATCGAAATTATAAAGTCCTGTCTCGATATTGATCTGGGCGTCACCTGTCCAGCCGTTCTTCTCACGCTGAGGGCAGTCAGTGGGATAACCGAACAGATTAGACAGGTATGATGCGTTTGATGCCATCCATATCCTGTTCAAAGTGTTGTTTGAGGAACTGATCCTACCCACAGGAGGGACATCACTATGCATTAAAAAGGCCTTCATGCTCTCTTCCGTGAGCTTCAAAGGCTTGTCCGAAACAACTTCCACATACTGAAATCCCTTGTAGTTGAACCGTGGCATGAATTCATCCTCCTTCTTCCCGCCCAGGGTAAGAATATCGGTTTGAAAAGGATCGCTGTCGTCGGTGGGACGGTAGTGGACATCGATGTTCGACTGGTCTGCATGGCCCTTGTTGTCAAGCCTTTCGGCATGGATAAGCCTCACTGTGGTTCCTTCTTCACCTGAAACCTTTATGCCGACAACCCCGGCAATGTTCCTTCCGAAATCGAGGAGATAATTTTTATCACTGAACTTCACCATTTTTGAAACGGGGATCTCTTCCACATTACGGACAGGGTGAAGGACCTGCGCCGTGATGTTGTTGGAGGGTGCTCCGGTATTGAGCGAAATCTCCCATTTCGAATCGTCAAATCCGGGTTTGTCCCACCCTGGTTGTTCCAGACGTGCATCGTAATGTTCGGCAGTATATATGCTGTTGAAAACAACGGGAGAGAGCGAGGTTTTCCACTCCTGATCCGTACCGATCACCTCTTCAGTGCCGTCGTCATACCGGATCCTGAGATCCAGACAGAATTTCGGCCTGGCGCGCCAGGGTGCCTTGTCGAAATACCACACGGCTGTCGACTGGTGGTTGTACCAGCCGTTGCCCAGCAACACCCCGATAACATTCTCACCCGGTTTCAGTTTATCGGTGACATCATAAGTAACATAAAGTGTCCGGCGGTCAAAACGTGTATACATGGGATCGAGACGATGATCCCCGGCTTTTTCGCCGTTCAGATAAAGTTCATATAATCCGGCTACAGCTATATATGCCCTGGCCGTCCTGATCTTCTTCCCGATTGTGATTTCCTTCCTGAAATAGGGGGCAGGCTTGAGGTTATAGTCATAAGTATCTGTTATCCATTGCCCTTTCCAGGGGGCCTTTTTCATATAGCCGGTCTCAAAGGCAGCAACCTCTGACAGATCTGTCCAGCCCCCGCTTTTCAGCTTTATTTTAATGCTCCAGTAATACTTTGTAAAAGGCTCAGGAGAGGGTCCTGAATATACTGCAGGGATTGTTGAACTGCTTACGGTCCCTGATTCCCAGACGTTTCCTTTACCTGAAGCTGCCAGGGACGAATCAGTCCCCACAAAGATTTTGTACGCTGATTGCTCCACTCCCGGCTTATCGGAGATAATCTGCCATGTAAACCGGGGACTTTCCGTATCAATCCCGAGAGGATTGACCAGATACTCACACCGGGGATTCTTTATTTGAATCGTTTTGTCATTGCTGGTGCAGGCACAAAAGATTATGAAGGTGAATGAGTAAAAAATTGCTTTCATATTTCAAACGGTTTCTTTGGAAGGTTACCATCAGCCGGTTTTTGGGCAATCCAAAATACAAATTTAAATTGTAACCTGAGTAACCGTGCGGAAAATGACAGTTCAACCGGGCAGGCACGTTACCGTTTCAATTTAATTCATAATTTTAACAACAGGTTGCTTATATCTTCATTTATGAGGCTATTTCTTTTTAACCATTGAATGAAGATGGAAGAGACGGCAGAGAAATAATTTAAAACTGATCAAAATGATAAAGAAAAGACTCCTCCCGTTGTTTTTGCTCCTGGGAATAATCGAATTAAATGCCCAGCAGGCACATGTTAACCTGGATTGGGCTCCCCAAAGAAACAACGAAGGATTGACTCCTTTTGGGGCAAATACAATTTCACCCGAAGTTCGCGATGACCACACCGTTACATTCCGGGTGAAAGCTCCGGAGGCAAAAGAGGTCCTGCTTTCAGGAAGCATCCTGTTGGGATTGAAAAGTGACAAACCTGTCCCTTTTACAAAAGGAGAAGATGGTTTATGGAGCCTAACAGTTGGCCCGATGACACCTGAAATATATTATTACCATCTGGTCATCGATGGTGTAAGTGTTGTCGATCCGGCAAATACATTTGTCGGATTTGCCAGTCAGCCAGGTTTCAGTATCCTGGTGGTTCATGGAGAAGGACCCGCATGGTACGACGCCAAAAATGTTCCTCACGGAGCAGTTACGCGTCATATTTATCACTCCGATGTTACCGGAGGCGAACGTGAAATGTATGTTTACACTCCTCCGGGATACGATGCTTCGAAAAAATATCCGGTACTATATCTTGTCGGAGGTTCGGGCGAGGATGCCTCCACCTGGAGCCTTTTCGGGAGAGTTAATTTTATAGAAGACAACCTTGTCGCCGAAGGTAAGGCGATTCCGATGATAATTGCCATGCCAAATAATCAGGTGGTTCACCGGCGGGATCCAAAACATACGGAAAAAAGTTTTCCCGTGTTCAATGATGAGATGCTTAAAGTAGTCATCCCTTTTGTTGAAAAGAATTACAGTGTTAAAGCAGACAGACACAACCGCGCTATTGCCGGCTTGTCGATGGGTGGACGACATGCACAGATAATAGGGTTAAATAACCTGAATGTGTTTGGTTCAGTCGGTATCCTGAGTGCTGCCGAATCCCTGGATCTGAATCCGGGTGTTCCTGACGATCCGGAGCTGAATGTTAAGATTGATTATCTCTTTGTCGGAGCAGGTACCCATGAAACAACTCCGGAATCGCGCCATGTAATACTTCACAGGGAATTAGAGAAAAGAAATATTAAACATGAATATTATATTGGAGGCGACGGTGCACACGACTTTGTAACCTGGAGACACCTGCTGTATTACAGGTTTTTACCTGATCTGTGGAGAAGTAACGATTAGGGAAATATTGTTTAAGCTCAGAACCGGCTACCTATTTTTTAAGTAAATAACCAAAAGTATTACGAAAATGAAAAAGTCAGGATCAATTTTAAGATTGGCATTATTGCTTGTTTTTGTGACACAATTCGGGCTTGAATCGTACTGCCAGCAACGTGCCAGGGTAATTTCACCGGAGGTATCGGATGATAAAAGGATCACCTTCCGGATTTTTGCACCTGAAGCAAAAAGTGTGAAGCTCTACGGTGAGTGGATAACCGATCTTACAAAGGTTGAGATTCTTCAGCGGAATGACACCGGTCTTTTCCAGGTGACCGTCGGTCCTGTTGCCCCGGAGATCTATGGGTATAATTTTATTCTGGATGGAGTTACCATTATCGATCCTTCAAATCCGCTTGTAAGGCGCGACGGGCAGAGAAATGCCAGCCTGGTGCTTGTGCCCGGGAAAGAATCAGCACTTTATGGCGCTGAAAAAGTGCCTCACGGGGATCTGACCAAAGTATGGTACGATTCACCAACCCTTGGAATGGAGCGCAGAATGTATATTTACACACCACCGGGATATGAAAAGGGCGATACGAGTTACCCTGTACTCTATCTTCTTCACGGCGGAGGAGGTGATGAGGATGCATAGACCACAATGGGACGTGCACCTTACATCCTTGATAATATTATTGCACAGGGTCTTGCCAAACCCATGCTGGTTGTAATGCCGAACGGCAATGCATTGCAGGCTGCCGGCCCGGGTGACGCTC
>CAZKMH010000193.1:0-7153 GCA_964553395.1 uncultured Rikenellaceae bacterium
ACGAAAAAAGAAACCATTATCAAACAATCTAAAACCCCGGAAATCATGAAAAAATTCACTATCTTAACTATTAGCCTTTTTATCATCCTGTCAAAGCTGGCAGGTCAGGAAATTACTCTTAAACCTTATGGTATCAAATCAGGTATCATTGAATACTCCTATTCGGGAGATAAAGTTGGAAAAGGAACGCTCTACTTTGATGATTATGGCGTGAAAAGCACTATGATCGAAGATGCCGTCGAGGACGGGGAACAGCGGAAAGGCTGTGTTGTCACTGACGGAGACTACCAGTATATGTGGGACCCCGACGATCCGGCTGAAGGAATGAAGCTGAAAAATCCTATGATAACCTGGATAGCGGAATCCTCAAAAGGGGATATCGAGTCATTTAATGAATCGATGTACATCAAAATGGGATTTACAAAAGCTCCTGATGAGACCTTCCTGGGCAAAACCTGCAAGGTCATGAAGGGTAAGATGGGTAAGGTGCTGACATGGAATGGAATCCTTGTGATGCTTGATATGAAAATAATGGGACATGGATCACATCAGGAAGCGACTAAGATCCAGACCAATGTCCCTGTGGATGCAAAATATTTTGTAGTACCAAAGAATACCGAATTCTCTGAAATGCCGATGTTCTAGTTATACAGATCCAACCTGAATACTGATTAATAAAGCTATGAAACAAACTAAAAGATTTCTTTACTTTCTGCCCATATACAGTTTTAACCCTCAGACTTTTCGTGACGGGAAAACCATTCCTGTTGTCGATGGAAATGTAACCGGAAGCGGAAACACTGCTACCTATATTTCAGGTAAGCTTGTTTTTAAAGTAATTACAGGAACAACCAGATCTGTGACACAGGGCGTTCAGCAGTCTTACGAAATCACTGTTGCAACTGTAATTGATAAACCAGAGGATATGAATAAGGAATGCATGGTTTATCCTGATCCTACCAATGGAACCCTGAGGTTGGTTATCAGGCCATTTGAAGATGACAATATCAGGTTCCGGCTTTATGATAATAATGGTGCTCTTCTCCAGGAGAAGAAGATTGAAGACAAGGAAATAGCTTTATCAATGGACCATCTCCCAGCTGAAACATATCTGATGATAGTTTTAAAAGACAATGCCGGAGTGAGAGTATTCAAGATCTTTAAAAAATAGGAGGAGTCAAAAGATGAGAAAATCATTATTAACCTCAATGTTTATCTGTGCTTTGTTCTTCATGGCATGAATTTATTTACGATGGCCGACCGGAGCAGAAATTAACCACATACATAGATTATTGTACAGGGTGTTTAGACCCCAATACCAGCCTTCCCCAGGGGAAGGAGCGCAAAGCCTTTCCCCCTTGGGGGAAACGGGAAAGGGGGTTTAAGTAGAATAGATGCGTTATAAAACATAACAGAGCCATTTTAATATGTAGATTAAATTACCGAAACAATTAATAAACCGAAAGCCCGGGTTTCAGTAAAAGCCCTTTGTGCGCCTCTGACTCTCATCCAAACCAGCCGAATACTAATTCATCTGCTGTGTTTACTAATTCTCTCATGAATCAAGAATTTATAGTTCCTAAATTTAATAGGAATTAATGCTAACCTGGCCAATTCAAGACTATCAAACTTGATTCGCGTCATTTGAATTATCATAATAATCTAATATCAATCACTATGGAAACAACTCTACAAGTAATTAAAAACTTCCGGCTTTACCGGAATTTCGTTCTTTTCCTTATTGTTATTGCCATTTGGCAGATCCCATTATTTTCGCAGATCTCAGGCACTAAAACAATCGGATCCGGAGGGGATTATCCTACTTTTACCGATGCAGTAAATGTTTTAAATACCCAGGGGGTGAACGGGCCGGTGGTATTTAATGTTATTTCAGGGACCTACACTGAACAGTTCACGATCAACAATATTATAGGGAGTTCAGCTGCAAACACTGTAATTTTCCAATCCCAGGCAGGTGATTCCACTGCAGTGGTGTTACAGTGGACGTCATCAAATATTGCTGATAATTATGTGGTTACTATTAACGGAAGTAAGTATATCACTTTCAGGGGAATGACCTTTAAAGCTATGGGTACCAGCTATGGAAAGCTGGTTGAACTCAAAGGTTATTCAGACAATATCCTTTTTAATAATAACCTGTTCCTCGGACTGGAGGCAAATGATGCAACAAACAATAAGACAATACTTTCCGGTGTGGATAAGAATCTCACCAACATTATCGTGAGAAATAACCGTTTCATAAACGGCAGCCAGGCCGTTCATCTTGAAGGCTATAATGATAAGTTTATTACAGGATGTGAGATCACTGACAATATAATGATCAACTGTGGATTTGCAGGAGTACGGACCAACTGGGTTTTTAGCGCGGTTGTTACAGGCAATGAAATAGATTCGAAGGAGAACGGCATCTATGTCAGAAGTGAAAGGGGCAATGGAAATTATTCCTGCAACATTATAAAAGCAGAATATGCCGGTATAGATCTTCAGCATAATGAAGCCTCCGCTCTAAAAACCCGGATATACAATAATTTTATATCGGTCAGCAATACCAACGCGGCTTTCGGAATAACAATTCCCAATACTGTTACGACTGAGATATTTAACAACAGTGTATGTGTCCACAGCAATTATAAGCTGTCAGCCGCATTCAGGGCAGAAAGCGGTACGGCAGTGGCAGGGGTTGTGGCTAAGAACAACAATTTCGCATGTACAAATATGGGTTATGCCTTATATATCATAACTCCGGCAGCTTTGAGCGACATAAGTTATAATAACCTCTATTCGGAGGGTAACTTTATAGCACTATGGGGCTCTGAGGATATTGCGGATCTCTATGACTTGCATACTGTCAGCGGAATGAATGAACATTCACTATCAGTATATCCTCATTTTGTTTCATTAAATGATCTGCACTCCATAGCACCATGGCTGGATGGGAAAGGGACTGTAATTCCGGGGATAAATGATGACATTGACGGAGATCCCAGGGATCCTGCGAATCCCGATATAGGGGCTGATGAGTTTGCCTCTGATCCTGAATATCAGACAAAATTAAGTGGCTCTTATACTATTGGCAGTAATGGTTATTACAAAGATTTTTCTGCCGCACTAAATGATGCTTTATTAAGAGGAATATCGGCCCCGGTGGTTTATGATATCCAGAGCGGATCATATAATGAGCAGATAAATATAAGGAACATACCCGGCTCCGGTTCTGTAAATACCGTCACGTTCCGCTCTGAAACCGGCAATTACGGAGATGTCCTGTTATACTACGCAGCAACTGCTGCATACCCCAATTATGTAATTTCATTGCGTGCTGCAGATTTCATACATCTAAAAAATGTTTCGGTGCAGGCAACAGGAAGCACATATGCGAGAGTTCTGGATCTGTCCCAGGGCTGCGACAGCATTGTGATCGAGAATAATTACCTGGAAGGCAAAATCGTAAATGACGGAACTGACAAGGCATACATAATAAATGCAGACAGCAACTATTTCAGAAGCAGGATAATAAAAGGTAATGTAATAAAGAATGGCAGTTACGGGATTTACATGAGAAGGGAGTTAAACGATGATCTCCATCTGAAGGGGGCTGTAATTGAGGATAATAACATAACCGGAAGCGGATATTGCGGCATTTATCTGCAGTTCCATGACGCACCCCTGATATACCGAAACACTGTATCGGCCAGGGGACGAGGTATTTATTTAATTGACTGCACAGGCCCGGCTATAATTGCAGAAAATAAGATCAGTTCAGCCGGAAGTGAAGGCATAAACCTCACACTATGTGCAGCAGCAACAAACAACAGGGGATTGATTGCCAATAATTTTATTCAGGCCGGGGGGTACTCAGATACAAAAGGAATCTCACTCACAGGAACTGAATTTTATTCTGTTTTATATAACAGCATTAATATTACAGGCACCTCGTTATCTGCAATAGCATTTCAAATAACACCAGGTGCGACAGGAGTGATAGTAAAGAACAATATTTTCTCTAACAAGTATGCATATACCATATCGGTAGCAAATTCTGCAAGTGTTGCAGAATCTGATCATAACGACTTTTATAGCGCAGGGCCGGGACCTTTTGCATACTGGGGGGGAACTGGTTATTCAGATCTGGCTTCATTAACCGCGGCAAGCGGGATGGATCTGCACTCAATCCCGGCCGATCCGTCGTTCGTTTCCGATACCGACCTTCATACTACCGCAGTCCAATTGGACGGAAAGGCCATTCCCGTCACAGAGGTCACGAAAGATATTGACGGACGAAGAAGGGATATTCTAATTCCGGATATAGGAGCAGTTGAATTCGGACCTATCGCAAATTACGCACCGGTAGCGGTCAACGATACAACTGCAACCGAAACAAATCAGAAAATAATAATTGATGCACTCTCCAACGACAGCGATCCCGACGGCGATAACATTATAATAACTGTTGTACGAAGCCCCAAACATGGACAGGCGGTTGTAGTCCAATCAGGACTTGAGCTTTCCTATACCTCATCTCCCGGATATGTGGGTACCGACAGTTGCATTTATATCATTTCCGATGATTTCGGATTGAAAGACTCTGCTTATGTTTTTATCGATGTTGAGCCATTGCCTTTATTCTCTCTCACAGATATTAAAATAATTGACCTTTCGCACAGCTCTGTTGCCTGGGGTGATTATGATAACGATGGTGATCTGGATCTGCTGATAACCGGATGGCTCGGTACATACGACAACTATGCTTCAAGGATCTATAAGAACACTGACGGGAAATTTACAGATTCAGGAATTGTTCTGGCAGGTGTTTCATCGGGGACATCTCATTCAGCTGAATGGATGGATCTCGATAATGACAACGATCTGGATATAATAATAACAGGAAGACTCAACAATTCTTCACTCACCAAAACCCTGATATATGTAAATACCGGAGGGAAGTTCACCGGGTCTGATCAGCCTGAATTACTACAACTTTCAGAAGGTTCAGTGGACTGGAGCGATTTTAACCATGACGGAAGGTATGACCTTCTCATTTCCGGTGGCACAGGAGCAGCCACATATTATACCCGTATCTATGAGAATTCAGGACCGGATGGTACCGGAAGCTGGAAGCTGAAGCTGTATGATGCAGAACTTGAAGGAATTTGGAGCGGCGAAAGCATGTGGGTTGATTTCGACACAGACGGTGAACAGGATATCTTTGTCTGCGGATTTGAGGCTGAACCTGCAAAACTTTACCATAATACTGACGGAGTATTTACATCCCTGAATACCAACCTGCCCTCAGTTGGCAACGCAGCATGCGACTGGGGAGACTATGATAATGACGGGGATATGGACCTTGCCCTGACCGGTAAATCAGGTGACAACTATCTGACAAAAATATACCGTAACGATGGCTTTGTTGGTAAGATGTATACATTCACCGATATAGGGGCCGGCATTGTACAGGTTTCCAGCGGTGACATTGCCTGGGGCGATTATGATAATGATGGCGACCTTGATATTGTCTATACAGGTAATACCGGAGCACTTACTTCTGTTACGAAATTATATGAAAACGCAAATGGTATTTTTATTGAAAAATCAACACCATTCCGTGATATTGGAAGAAGTACACTGGCATGGGGCGATTATGACGGCGACAGGGATATTGATCTTGTTATTTCAGGGTACAGTCCATCATTGAATCGCCCCTTTACAGCTATTTACAGGAATAACCACGATCTTACAGGACAATTACCAATAGCTCCCATAAAGTTAACTGCAGAATATCAGGGCGCTGAAAGTGTCCTTCTCAGCTGGGAGCCTGCAGATGTTGGAATTGGTAAAGATCTGGGTCCCCTGACCTTTAACCTGAGGATCGGCACCGAACCGGGAGAAACGGATATATTGTCACCATTGGCAGATCCTGAAACCGGAGGCCGTAAAATAGTGAAATCTGGTAATACCGGACTTTCCGGTTCATGGCTTGTATCAGGTCTGACAGGAGGACAAAAATATTATTGGAGCGTACAGTCGGTGGATATGTCATTCAGAGGTTCTGAATTTGCCGGGGAGGAAGTATTTGTTGTACCTTATAACAACAGCCTGACCGGGCAGATATGGGATGGAACAGGTACCAATCCGATCCTGAAATCAGTTGTGGTGCTCTACCATGAGAGTGATATCAGCGACACCACACAGCTAAGGCTTGATGGTGTGAATTCCTACCTCTTTACCGGTTTATCACCGGCAAAATATACAGTACGCGTAATTCCCGATCGTGTAACTTATCCTGAAAAATTGCCGACCTATTTGGGCGACAACATCCTTATGTATAATGCCACCTGGGTAACAGTAGCCGGACATGTGACCGGTAAAGATATCCGGCTCATTGACATGCCGCAGTCTGTTTCAGGCCCTTATATGATTTCCGGAAAGATGATAATTGATTTTGGCGGAAAAGGAGTGACTATAACAGAAAAGAGCGGGGATATCAAAGGTGTTCCCGCCCAGGGAGCAGCTGTCTTTCTTACAGGAGCAGCAGACGGAAAGCTGAAATCATGGGACATTACCGGTGCGGATGGATCATTTGAATTCAGCAACCTTGTGGAAGGTTCGTACTATTTCGTTGCCGACTGCCAGGGCAAGCCGATGGATGCAGCCAATCCGGTTCTTGCAGTAAGCGATGCAAGGAAAAGTATTGAGATACTTGCAACCGTGGGATCGGACAGGATCATTGTGACGGATCTGTCAACCGGCATTGACGACAGGATTCCGCGAGGGTTTAAGGTATATCCCGTACCGGCAGATGATTTCATCACCCTCGAAATTCCTGAAGGCATTTTCACCGGTGGATCAGTTCGGGCATGCATTCTCGATCTGTCAGGCAAATATGTTAAAAATGAGAAAATTTCAGATCTGCCTGGTAATACGTTCACAATTGAAATTTCGGAAATACCGGAAGGTGTATATGTGTTGAGGTTGACCGATAATAAAATTAGTTACAATCTGAGGATAGTTAAGGTGAGATGACTAAGGACCCCCGGGGGGTCAGGAAAAAAAAGCCCCGGATATAATCCAGGGCTCCTTTTTTAAAGTCGGCGACCACCTACTCTCCCACATTCGCAGTACCATCGGCGCT
>CAZKMH010000194.1:0-7101 GCA_964553395.1 uncultured Rikenellaceae bacterium
AAATAATGATATGTGTGTAATCCAGAATATCCTTAACCCGTCTGAGCATACCAGGCGGGTTTTTGGTTTCCTGCAGGTCTGCCCGGACATAAAAAAGAAAAAATGAGCAGACTGAAAATTGCAATCCAGAAAAGCGGACGACTGAGCGAAAACTCGCACAAATTACTGGAAGAGTGCGGAATAAAATTCTCAAACGGGACAAGTGTTCTCAAAACTTCAGCCCGGAATTTCCCGGTCGAGATCCTGTTTCTGAGGGATGACGACATTCCCCAGTATGTGGAACAGCAGGTCGCCGACATAGGGATACTCGGTGAAAATGTTGTATTTGAAAAGAACAAGGATGTAACAATCCATGAAAAGCTTGGATTTGCAAATTGCCGGTTGAGCCTGGCAGTTCCGAAGGAGGATAACTTTCCTGGTCCCGAATATTTCAATAATAAAAAAATCGCAACCAGTTACCCCAGGCTCCTTTCGGAATACCTTGAAAAAAACGGGATCAATGCCCGGATTGAGGAAATCAGCGGTAGCGTTGAGATCGCACCCGGAATCGGACTGGCGGATGCAGTATGTGATATTGTAAGCTCAGGCAGCACCCTTCTTACCAACGGCCTTCGTGAAGTGATAACGATCCTGAAAAGCCAGGCTGTAATAATCGGAAATAAAAACCTTACCACTGCAAAAAAAGCTATTCTCAGCAGATTCCTTTTCAGGATCAGAGCCGTGAAGAATTCAAAAGCGAACAAATATATTCTTTTAAATGCGCCTGATTCTGCGGTATCTGAAATTTGCAGAATACTGCCCGGAATGAAAAGCCCGACAATACTGCCCCTTGTCGAAAAAGGCTGGTGCTCTATTCACTCTGTTGTGAGGGAGGATGACTTCTGGGAAAGGATCGATCAGCTGAAAACCGCAGGAGCTGAAGGTATACTTGTAATTCCAATTGAAAAAATGATACTGTAATGAAAACTCTCTTCTACCCGCTTAAAGAAACATGGGATACCCTATGCCGGCGTCCTGTAATGGATTCATCAGGTCTTAATGACACTGTAAAAGAGATACTGGCCAGGGTAAAAGCAGAGGGAGATAAAGCGCTGCTGGACTATTCTGAAAAATTCGACAGGGTATCCCTGTCAGGATTTAAAGTATCACAATCCGAACTTTATGAATTTACTGCGCTTATCCCGTCCGACCTGAAGACTGCAATAAATATCGCCTTTGAGAATATAGATAAATTCCACTCAACTCAGCTGATCAGCGAAGAATCTGTTGAAACAATTCCGGGTGTCAGATGCTGGAGAAAAAATGTTCCGATAGAAAAGGTCGGACTCTACATCCCCGGAGGGACCGCCCCTCTCTTTTCAACAGTCCTGATGCTGGGTGTTCCGGCAAAAATTGCAGGCTGCAGCCAGATTATCCTCTGTACTCCTCCTGACTGCAATGGGAATGTGAATCCCCTGATCCTGTATGCAGCCGCACTTACGGGCGTTACTGATATATTCAAAATTGGCGGAGCCCAGGCTATCGCTGCAATGGCTTACGGGACTGAGACTGTACCTAAGGTCAGCAAGATCTTTGGTCCGGGTAATCAGTATGTTACAAAAGCCAAGGAGCTGGTTCAGAGTGAAGGAGTTGCAATAGATTTGCCCGCAGGACCAAGCGAGGTACTTGTAATTGCAGATTCAGCTGCCAATCCGGCATTTGTTGCTTCCGACTTATTGTCGCAGGCGGAACATGGTCCCGACAGCCAGGTGGTTTTCGTGACCGAAAATATGAATATGCTTATCAGTGCCATGGATGAACTGACACGACAGATGGAATCTCTCCCGAGGAAAACTATTGCTGATCGGGCACTTGAAAACAGCCTCGCAATTGTCCTTCAGACTATGGAAGAGTGCATTGAATTCAGCAACTGCTATGCTCCCGAACATCTGATAATCAACACCGCACAACCTGCTGACCTGGCTGGAAAAGTTGTCAATGCCGGTTCTGTGTTTTTAGGTAGTTACAGCTGCGAAAGTGCAGGCGATTATGTTTCGGGTACAAACCACACCCTGCCTACAAACGGATTCGCACGGAGCTACAGTGGCGTTTCTACCGAAAGTTTTGTAAGAAAGATCACCTTCCAGGAGGTCAGCCGTGAAGGTCTTCTGACTATCGGACCGGCAATTGAATTGATGGCTCAGGCCGAAAATCTTTCCGGCCACAAAAACGCAGTGCGTGTCAGATTAAAAAAATCAGATGATGTTTGACTTAGAGAAGCTTGTCCGTCGAAACGTATGGAAACTTGTTCCCTATTCATCCGCCAGGGATGACTTCCACGGGAAAGCCGATATCTTTCTGGATGCGAATGAGAATCCGTTCGGGAGTCTCAACAGGTATCCCGATCCTTATCAGAGAGAGCTTAAATCGGTGATCAGCAGGGTCAAAAACATTCCTGTAGAAAATATTTTTCTCGGTAATGGAAGCGACGAAATAATAGATCTCTGCTTTCGTATTTTCTGCAATCCCGGGAGGGATAAAGCACTTACCTTCTCTCCCACTTACGGGATGTATGAAGTATCGGCATCTGTAAACGATATACAGATCATCAAAATCCCCCTCAACCGATGGTTCAATATCAACTTTCATGATGTGGAACCATGGCTGTCTGACACAAAGTTGAAGCTGATAATCATCTGTTCGCCGAATAATCCGACCGGTAATTGCATGGAAAAATCTATTATTGAGAAAATCATCGGATCCTTTAGCGGGATTGTTCTTCTTGATGAAGCATATATCGATTTTGCAGAAAATCCTTCAATGAAAGAGAGTATTGACAGGTACTCCAATCTTATAGTGATGCAAACGTTCAGCAAAGCCTTCGGAATGGCTTCGATAAGGGTTGGCATGGCGTTCACAAATCCCGCGATCGTCAGTTATTTTAACAAGATGAAGCCACCTTATAATATAAGTACCATCAATCAGAAGACTGTACTCCGGAGGCTTGCAAAGACTGAAGAGTATGAGATGCAGGTGAGAAAAATAATGGAAGAGAGGGCCCGGCTCTCGGCAGAACTTGCTAAATTATCAATTGTTTCGGAAGTCTTTCATTCAGATGCCAACTTCCTGCTGGTGAGGGTAAAGGATGCCGGATTTATCTATAATTATCTGGTTAGCAGGGGAATAATAGTCAGGAACAGGAGCAGTGTGGTTGAAAATTGTCTCAGGATAACCGTCGGAACAAAGACTGAAAACACCAGACTTCTCCGGGCCTTAAAAAGAATTGATATATGAAAAAGATACTTTTTATCGACAGGGACGGCACCATAATAAAAGAACCGGAGGATGAACAAGTTGACAGCATTGAAAAGTTCAGGTTTATACCGGGCGCAATAACCGGCCTTGCCAGGATCGCGAAAGAGACTGACTTCGAGCTGGTGATTGTTACAAACCAGGATGGTCTGGGCACTCCGGCCTTTCCCGAAGAGACATTCTGGCCTCCTCATTTTAAAATGCTGGAGATTCTCAGGGACGAGGGTGTGGAGTTTGCGGAAGTGTTTATTGACAGGACTCTTCCTGAAGAAAATGCTCCCACCCGTAAACCCGGAACTGCCCTTCTGGTGCATTATCTTGCAAAGGGAGTCGATCTGGAGAATTCTTATGTTATCGGTGACAGGCTTACAGATGTTGAACTGGCTAAAAATCTGGGATGCAATGCTATTCTTTTCGGAAACAAAACATCAGAGGATGCCGTTCTTTCTGCAGCCGGATGGAATGAGATATACAGATTTCTTGTTTCAAAACCACGGAGAGCCTCCTGCAAAAGGAAAACCAGGGAGACAGATATCCGGGTTGAGATCAATATCGACGGGACTGGTAATGGTACAATAAATACAGGTATTGGATTTTTTGACCATATGCTCGATCAGATTGCAAAACATGGTGGTTTCGATCTGATAATTGAAGCTACAGGGGACACCAATGTTGATGTTCACCATCTTGTAGAAGATGTTGCTATATGTCTGGGAAAAGCTGTTTCTGATGCTCTCGGCAGCAAAAAAGGAATCGAACGTTACAGCTTCGTCCTGCCGATGGACGATTGCCTGGCACAGGTTGCCGTTGATCTTGGTGGCAGACCCTGGCTGGTGTGGGAAGCTGAATTTAAGAACATGAAAATCGGCGAAATGCCGACAGAAATGTTCTTCCATTTCTTTAAATCGTTCAGCGACAATGCCTTGTGCAATCTAAATATCAGGGCTGACGGCACAAATGAGCATCATAAGATCGAAGCAATATTCAAGGCATTTGCGAGGGCACTTAAATCAGCTGTAAAAAAAAGCGGTAACACCGGAATGCCATCAACAAAAGGGAAATTATGATCGCTATTATTAAATATAATGCAGGTAATATAAGGTCGGTACAGAATGCACTGTCAAGGCTTGGATCTGATAGCATTATTACTGATGACCATGATGAGATCAGGAAAGCTTTAAAAGTCATTTTCCCGGGTGTTGGAGAGGCAGGCTCAGCAATGAGGTATCTGAGAGAGAGAGGATTGGACAAGCTTATAACCTCATTGACACAACCGGTACTTGGAATATGCCTCGGATTACAGCTGATGTGCAGGCATTCCGAAGAAGCGGATACAAAATGTCTTGATATATTTGATGCTGATGTCAAACTGTTCCCGAAAACAAATAAGGTACCTCACATGGGATGGAACAATTTTACCACGCTGAAAGGAGATCTGTTTAAAGGTGTTTCGGAAAAAGATGATGTTTATTTTGTCCATAGCTACTATGCAACTTTATCATCCTGTACCACAGCAATATGCGACTATATTCTGCCATTCAGTGCCGGCATGAGGAAAGATAATTTTTACTCGGTACAGTTTCATCCCGAAAAATCAGCGCTAGTGGGTGAAAGGATACTTAAGAACTTCCTTGAATTATGAGAATAATAGTGGCAATAGATATCCTGGGAGGGAAATGTGTCAGGCTTACACGTGGCGACTATGGCACAAAAAAGATCTATAACGAAGATCCGCTGGATTTTGCTAAAGAGATCGAGGCAAACGGGATCAGATATCTGCATCTCGTCGATCTTGACGGTGCAAGGGATAAGAAAATAATCAATTACACAATCCTTGAAAAGATCTCTTCCCGGACAGGTTTGTTAATTGACTTTGGAGGGGGCATAAGATCAGACGATGATTTAAGGATCGCATTTAACTCGGGAGCAAAACAGATAACCGCAGGCAGTATAGCAATTACTGCTCCGGACCTCTTTCTCGACTGGCTTACCCGGTTCGGAAATGAAAAGATAATCCTGGGTGCCGACTGTAAAGACCGGAAGATCTCCACCGCAGGCTGGTCAGAAACCTCAGACGAGGATGTAATCGAATTCATTTCCCGGTATCTGGCAAAAGGGATTAAATATGCGATCTGCACCGATATTGAAAGGGACGGCATGCTGACCGGTCCTTCAACAGAATTGTACAGGGAGATCCTTGCCACAGTTAAAATTGACCTGATTGCCAGCGGGGGAATTACTTCATTAAAGGACCTTGAAGAGTTAGCCGCCACTGGTTGTGAGGGTGCGATCATTGGTAAAGCAATTTATGAGGGCAAAATTAAACTGAAGGAGCTGAGAGAACTATGTTAAAGAAAAGGATCATTCCCTGTCTTGATATCAGGGATGGCAGGACAGTGAAGGGTGTCAGATTCCTTGAGATCAGGGATGCCGGCGACCCGGTGGAACTGGCTAAGATCTACGCTTCACGGGGAGCTGATGAGCTCGTTTTCCTTGATATAACCGCAACAATCGAAAACAGGCAGACTCTTGCAGTACTGGTCGAAAGAATTGCAGCTGAATTAAATATTCCCTTTACTGTCGGAGGGGGCATAAACAGTATTGATGATGTTGCGCTTCTTCTTAAAGCAGGTGCCGATAAGATCACAATAAACTCCGCGGCAGTCCGGAGACCGGGGCTGATAACTGAAATCGCAGGTGAGTTTGGCAGTCAATGTGTCGTGTTAGCTATAGATACAAATTACAGCAATAATGAATGGAGTGTATTTGTTGACGGCGGCCGGACTCCGGTGGAACTTAAAACTGTTGAGTGGGCAATGAAGGTCGCTGAACTGGGCGCCGGCGAGATATTACTCACCTCCATGATGAATGATGGTACAAAATCAGGTTTTTCACTTGACATTACAGCCGAGGTCAGCAGTCAGGTCAATATCCCTGTGATAGCTTCAGGAGGCGCCGGAAAAATGGAACATTTCAGCGAGGTTTTCAATAGCACCGGCTGCAGCGCCGCCCTTGCCGCAAGCATATTTCATTACGGTGAAATAGATATCGGTGAATTAAAGGAATATCTTAAGAATGAAGGAATTGCAGTAAGAATTTAATAAATGGCACATACTCATCACACTTGTCCCCGTGGTGATCGACCTCATCCCCCTGCCCCCTTCTCCAGGGGAGAAGGGGGTAATAATCTCAATATTAATGCCTTAGCCCATCTCCCCTGGGAGATGGGTTGGGGTGAGGTCAAAGAAAGAGAGGGGGAAAAGAAGGGGGTGATTACGTGTGTTTCAGAAGCAGAGACACAGAGGAAGAAATAGCATATTTGATTAAAATTGTAAATACATGACTTATGAACCAGATTGATTTTAAAAAAGGTAACGGCCTTATTCCGGCAGTTATTCAGGATAACACAACTCTTCAGGTGCTGATGGTGGGATTTATGAACGGGGAAGCACTTGAAAAAACTATAAAAGAAGGAAAGGTTACTTTCTTCAGCCGATCCAAAAACCGGCTCTGGACAAAAGGTGAAACATCGGGTAACTTTTTGACTGTTAATAAAATAACAACAGACTGCGATAATGATACACTTCTCATTACGGTCGACCCGGCCGGACCTGTATGCCACACGGGAAGCAGGTCATGCTTCAGCAATGATACACCCAAAGGATTTCTTTATAAACTCGAAAAAATCGTAGAGCAGAGGATTGATGAAAATATTGCGGATTCATATACAAATAAGATATTCCGGCAGGGGATCAACAGAACAGCACAAAAAGTCGGCGAAGAGGCAGTGGAATTAATAATTGAAGCAAA
>CAZKMH010000195.1:0-7085 GCA_964553395.1 uncultured Rikenellaceae bacterium
GCATCCAGCAGTTTCACGTCCGGGACCGTGTAGGTCACCAGTTTTCGCACATAGCCATCCTGTTCGCTGGGCATGGCGTGATGTTGATGATGCTCATGATTATCCATCGCCATCGCAGGGTAAAACGAAGTCAGGCCCAGTGTCATTGCGAATAGTGCAATACGGCCAAGCTTTGGCCTGGCCATGAAGGGGTGTCGCGCCATCCTGGGGCTTGCTGGATGGCAATTGAGACCAGTGCGCGCGGGATCATGCGTATCCATCTTATTTCCTCCTGTTCAAATTGCGTATGTCATTGGACGTTGACGCGTACGTAAGCCGCGTTCGAGGTAGCCGAATTGTCATAGGAGTCCTTCACCCGGTAGTGGAAAGTTTCGGTGCCGGTGAAGTTGCGCCTGGGTGTGTAATCAATGGTTCCGTCTACGTTGACGGCAACACTACCGCCCTTGTTGGGTGATCTTAAAATCATCAGGCTGGCCGGGTCGATGACGTTGCCTGGATCAATCGCCGTATCCGGATCACGGTCGTTGGCCAGCACGTTGATGGTAACCGGCACGTATGGCTTTGTGCCTCGGCGCATCGGTGCGGTCGCCACGTCATTCACAGCCTGTGGTCGCCGGTTGGCGCGGACGGCGATGAATACCTTGGCTACATTGCTCATCGCGCCATGGCTGTCCTGCGCCTGATAGCTGAAACGCTTGATGCCCGTGAAGTCGCGCGGCGGGGTGAAGCTGATACTGCCGTCGGCATTGCGTGCAAGCGTGCCGCCAGCTGGGATCAGCGCGCCGAAATTCACGGCAGTCAGGGTGTCGCCGGCGTCAGGATCGCTGTCGTTGGCGAGCATGCCGGGCGCCGCAATGTTGAGTGTGCCGCGCCGGATCATGCGGTACACGTCATTCTGGGCCAGCGGCGGATTATTCAATCCGGCTACTGCAATCGTGAAAGACTGCAAGGCGAACAGGCCGCCGGGATCCGTCGCCCGCACCGTCACCGTCTGCTCGCCCACTTGCGTGCTGCCGGGTGTCCAGTCAACGAGGCCACTGACAGGGTCGAGGCTCATTCCCGCCGGCGCCACGTCGAGGGAGAAAGTGAGCGCGTCGCCATCGGGATCGCTGGCTGTGACGGCGTAGGTATAGCGACTGCCCTGCGTGGCGGTGGTCGAGGGCGTCGAGGTGATCGCGGGCCTGCTGCCGGCGCCGGCAAGCAGAAACTGGTAGGCGGCCAGTACATCGGCAATGCCGTAACCATAGCTGTCGTCGGCTCCTGCAATGCCCATGTCCTGGGCGCTTCCCGTCAGGGCTGCCTCAAGTTCGCTGACGCTGGCCTGGGGGAAAGCGCCGGCCAGCAGCGCCATCGTGCCGGCCACATGAGGGGCGGCGTAGGACGTGCCGTCAACCCAGGCATACAGGGGCAGCCCGCCAAAGGACAAATCGGCGGTTTTGATGCTGAAGCCGGGCGCGCTCAGCCTGGGAAAAATCGAACCGTCACAGGCGGACGGACCGCGGCTGCTGAAGCTGGCCATCGCCAGCGCAGCGTCGACCGCCCCGACGCCGAAGCCTTGTGGGTTGTTGGCCGGGCTGATGCTGGTGTAGGGTGCCGGACCGTCATTGCCGGCGGAGAATGCGACGGCGATCCCGGCCGTCTTGAGCAAGTCGATATCGGTACTGAACTCGGTGATGCATTGCCCTGCGCTCCCCACCAGGCCCCACGACGCATTCACCACATCCGGTGCGTCCAGCGTGTCCGGATCGCCATCGGGGTCGAGCAGCCACTGGAAAGCGAGATGAATACCGCTTAACGTTGCCTTGCCTTCATCGTCATACATTTTCACCGCGATCCATCTGGCGTCCGGCGCCACGCCGATGGCGGTGTCGCCGGCAGCCCCGCCCACCATGATCGCCATGGTCTGGGTGCCGTGGCCGTCGGGGTCGTAGGGCATGTCGTCGGGCGTAGGGAATTCCTTGGTCGGGTCCTTGGTCGAGTCGTACCAGCTGTTGCCGCCGCCACGCCATTTTGCAGCCAGATCCGGGTGACTGACGTCGACCCCGGTATCCATGTTGGCGACCACCACGCCGCTGCCGGAGTAGCCCAGCGACCACAGTTCCGGCGCACGCACGACATTCAGATTCCATTCCGGCGGCGCCGCACTGCCGTAAGAAGTGGTGGGTGCCTGCAGGGTCGAATCGAGGCGGATGCTCTCGATTCCGGGACGGGATGCCAACGGGTGGATGGCACTGGCGTTCACCGTCACCGCAATGCCGTTGATCGCCCACAATTCGCGCAGTCGACGAGCCCCCCGGTTCTGCAGGAAGGCTCTGTGCACACCCTGCGTCACGGCGGCTTTTTCCTTGAGTGCCCTGACCAGCCGGGTGTTGCGCCTGCTCCGGTCGGCCTGTTTGAACAGGCGGCGATCCACCTTGTCGGCCAGGGTGACAATCACCGAAACGTCCTCATCGGGCGCCCGCACCGCCAGTTCTGCCGCCAGTTCGGGCGTGATGACTGCGCCCTGCACGCCGGCGCTGAACAAGATTGCCAGTGCGGCAGCCAAGGCGGCGCGGGAGTATTTATTCTTGTTGGTGGCCGGCATGGTTTACCTGGCGAGATTATTCGACGGTGATGTTTTCGATTTTCTGATCGCCGATGAACAGCGTGATCTTGCTCCCCTGCTGCAGGTAACGGCCAGGGTTGCCAAAGAGCATGGAGTAATCCCGGTCAAGTTGGATCGCGCCGCGCTGGGTCGACCGCAGTGGGCCGATCTTGGGCGAGGATGCCACACCCAGTCGGGCGCCGGTGCTGGCCTGCAGGTAGGGCGTGATCTTGCGATTCAGCAAGGGCGCCGCCTTGGCCGCGTCGATGACGCGGTAGCGCAAGTCCAGCATGAAACCGGCTGCCGACAGCCGGACCCACCGGATATGAACACCCAACTGCTCCTCCACGCTCTGAGCCGCTGCGGTTTTGCCGGCGGACAGCTGCGGCGCGGCCTGCACGGCCGCCTCGGCTGGGGCATCCGCACAGACGGCCAGACCGGGTAAGGCGAGCGCCAGGGCGAACACCAGCGCCCCAACCGGAGCGGGCCGGCGACAGGACCGGGCCGGATGTCCGCCCAGACCCGCCACCGTGCCCTCTTGCTCATGCCGTTTCATGGTTGCTCCTCAAGCGTCTCAAGGCAGGTTGATGGCGTCCATCGTGCCCGTGGGCAGGGTGGGCAAGGTCAGGACATTGCTGAAGCCTGCGCAGGCCGTGACGGTCCCCGTGGTGGGCGAGGTGCACGCGAACACCTGGTTGCCGGTGCCTGACAGGGAAATCGGGGGTGGAGGCCCTGGCGGGTTGTAGCTCGCCGAGAAAGCGCCCAGGGTGCTGAGCTGGATGTCGCCGCCGGGTGCAACCCGGGCGAAGTCCACATCCTCGCTGGGCACGGACAGGGCCACATCCGAACTGTCGAAGTACAGGCTCCAGGTGCAGGTGGTCGTCGGCCCGAAGGTCCCGGCGCAGCGCAGCAGGTCCTCGTCGGCCAGGGACGGCGTTCCCGCCGGGAGACCCGGTACGATGGGGTTGCCGCGGGTGGAGACGAGCAGACTGCCGTCAGCCAGGAAGGCAAAGGCATCCACATCCTCGCCGTCCCCGCCGTCGCCGAGACCGGCATCCGAGCCGTCGAAATACAGGCTCCAGGCCGTGCCGTTCCAACTCACGATGTCCTCGTCCTGCACCCCGGCGAGACCGGGGAGGTTCACCGTATCGGTGAAGGACAGGTAGATGTCGCTGGGACCGTTGTAGACAAAGGCGTCGACGTTGGCCGCGCCGGGAACCCCGAATGCGGTGGCGTCGAATAGCCGGGTGTAGCTGCCGTCTGGATTCCGTACGTAGATGTCGGCATTGTCATTCGGTCCGGCCACACCCGGCACCGCCGTATTAGTCGCAGTCGAGAAATACACGGGGGGAAGCAAGATCGTGTCGGTATCGGTCGCGCTGTTGTCGGCCGGGTCCGTATCGCTCACGCTCGCCGGTGTTGCCACGCTGGCAGTGTTGACCAGGCTCCCGGTGGCGGTGGCGCTGAGCGTGCCGCTCACCGTGAAGGTCGCCGACCCGCCAGCTGGCAGGTTGACCGGCGTGCTGAGGTTGCCGCTGCCGCCGGCTGCGCAGGTCGCACCGCCTGCGGCCGCGCAGGTCCAGGTGGCGCCCGTGATGGCGGCAGGCAGGGTGTCGGTCACCGTCGCACCCGTTGCCGGGTCCGGTCCCGCGTTGCTCACCGTAATGGTGTAGGACACAGGGCCGCCCGCCGTGACGCTGGTCACGCCATCGTCCTTGGTGACGGACAGGTTCGCCAGCAGGACGACGGTGTCGGTATCGGTCGCGCTGTTGTTGGCCGGATTCGGGTCAGTCATGCCCGCCGGTGTGGCCACGCTGGCGATGTTGACCAGGCTCCCGGTGGCGAGCGGATCAACCGTGCCGGTCACCGAGAAGGTGACCGAGTCGCCCACCGGCAGGTTCACCTTCGCGCTGATACTGCCGACACCGCTGGCTACGGCGCAAATCGCACCACCCGCAGGGGTACAGGTCCAGGTGGCGCTTGCAGCAAGCGCAGCGGGCAGGTTGTCGGTCACCTGCGCGCCTGTCACCGCGGTCGGTCCGGCATTGCTCACCACGATGCTGTAGGTGACAGGCGTGTCCCGGTTGACGCTCGCCAAACCGTCGCTCTTGGTGATGGACAAGTCCGTACATGACGCGCCGCAGATGGCGTTCAGCTTGACGAACATGCCGCCGTCCTGCGCCAGGTTGTTGACCAGGTGCAGCCTGCGGTCATAGATCACGGTTCCATCCAGCGACGCGGGCGTGATGACGGCATCCGTCGTCTTCAGCGAGGCCAGCAGCGTCGAGTATTGGTACTGGTCGCGCGGGAATTCACCCACGGCATCACGATACTGATAGCGGTTGCCGTCCTCGGCGACCATCATCATGTGCGTGCCCTGGATGGCGGGCACATAGGACTGCAGGCCCGCGTTGAGCAGGCGCAGCAGCGTAGCCTGCCCCACCGACAGCGTCGGCATGGCGACATTGCTGTCCGGGTAGGGCTTGCCGTTGACCAGGAAATACTTCGGCTTGTAGCACAGGGTGCTGGTCATCGGCATGGGCTCGCTGACGCTGGCCTTGCACGGGGTGGCCGGAGCGCTTGCGGTGCCGAAGGTGCCGGCGGCGATGGCGGCGTGCTGCGCCGGGTCGATTTCGCTGAACAACAGCGTCAGCTCCGCGCCGAAGGGCACGCCGTCGTAGGCCTCGGCGGGCACGGCGGGCACGGCAGGTGTGCCGGGATCGCCGGGCAAAACAGGGGGTATTGCGGGCACCTCGGGGACGCCGTCGAGGAAGTTCTTCACCACCGCACCATAGAGGCCCATCTGCACCTGCACTTGCGGGTGGGTGCCGCTGTGGTACAGGTAGGTGCCGGGCTTGATGTTGGCCCAGATGTAATCTGCCGTGCCACCGCTCGCAGCAGCCTCGTGGGTGAAGGAACGCACCCGTGGACGGCCCTGCGCGTCGGGGATCTTGACCGGTGTAATCATGGCGGTCTGACTCGGGATGATCTGCCCCGGGATGACGATGGAGGTCGGCGCGGTCAGGTCGTTGCGCAGGTGCACGGTCAGCCCCAAGTCATCAGCCGGGACGGCCAGGGGCGGCCCGGGCAAGGTGGGCGTGCCGGCGCAGCCGTCTGACAGGTTGTTGATGAGGTTTCCCCCAACACTGCTGTCGTCCTGTACGTATCCCCAGATCGGCACGACCGCGCCGTCCGGCATGGTGACGTTGCCGGCCTTGGCGCACAGCCAGTACTCAGCCGCTGCGGCCTGGCCGGCGATGAGAAGGAGGCCGACACACGCCAGCACGCTGGCGAGGGGCGTTTGGCGTTTTGTGGTGATGTTCATGGCACCCTCTCAATCGATCAAGGTAGCGGGTAGGCGCGCGGCACGACGACGAACATGGTCATCATGCCACCCGGGAAAATGTCGTTGTTGGTGAGTTCCTTCTCGGTGTGGGAGTGCCACATGTAGAAGTAACCCGAATATGGGTTGTAGCCACCCTGCCCGGGCGGCAGGGCGCCGGTCGCGCCCAGGTAGGGGCTTCCGCTGTAAGACATGCCGACAGTGACATCCTGCAAATTGGGCAGGCTCACCGGGATAGGCTTGTAGTGGTCGTCGCACCATTCCTTGGTCAAGGCGTCAAAGCCGCTCCCATCGTCGGTACAGGTATGGGGATTGATCGCCGCGGTGCCGTAGATGTCCCAGCCCAGGTTCTTGCCAGTCCATTGGAAGAGCGCATCGTAGGTGGCGCCGGGTACAGCCGTGATGGTGAAGTCGGACCAGGAGAGATCGGGGCCGCTGACACCAGGCTGACTTTCCAGCAACCGGCCATCGCGCGCAATCACCGTCACGTTGTTGCCGTGGAAGTGGAAGGGATGCAGGTCGCGGCCGGCGCTGATCAGCCTGGCCAGCACCTTCTCGCCCGGATGCGCGAGCACCATGGAGCCGTAGGGCTGGTGAGGCATCAAGGGGAGGTTGTCGTCCAGCATGGTGTCCATCGCATTGCGGCCATTGATGAACCACTGCACCGCGAAGTAGTTCGTCATGTCCGGGCTGAGGTTGCCCCGCGCCACTTGATTGTGGATGTCCGGATCCATCTCCGTGAGCAGAAGCAGGTATTCCCGGTCGTAGGCGCTGTCGGGATGGTCATAGGCCTGGTTGGCCACGGGCGGCCGCACGATGAGTGCCCCCACCAGACCCATTTCCACCTGCAACGAGGGCTTGGTCCCGCTGTGGTAAAGGTAGGTCCCCGGCTGAGTGGCGGTAAAGGTGTAGGTCACCGTGCCCGCAGGGAGCGCCTCGCAGGTCATCAGGCCGACACCGGTGCCGGTGCCGGCGCCGCCGCAGTTCGAGTTCGTGCTCACCCCGCTCTGGCCGGGAAAGACCAGGGAGGTGGGTACCGCCAGACTGTTGGTGAGGGTGACCGTGACGGTCTCCCCCTGGTTCACGATCAGGGTCGGGCCGGGGTATTGCATGGTGGCGCCATTGGCGTAGCCCCAGGCAAGCACGCTGTTGCCGTCG
>CAZKMH010000196.1:0-7077 GCA_964553395.1 uncultured Rikenellaceae bacterium
GTCAATACCATCTGCATAATCCCACAGGTAAGGCACCTGCGCTCTTCCGAAAGGAATGTAATTGTGCCCTGTAATGCACTGGATTTTATCCCTGAGAATTTCTATCTGCCCATTCAACTGGTCAGGTGAATTGTAATATTCATAATGAAGAACCGCAACAGGAGAGGAGATGGATTTATCTTCCCTGAGAAGCACATATCCTGTTTCAGTGAAACTCTCTTTGTTGATAAGAAAGATTGTCTTGCTGAAGTCATAGTTATTTGCGTATTTACTATGGTTTATCAATCCTGAGAAGCAATCCCAATTGCTGATAATTTTACGAAGATCGTATCCCTCAGGAAGATAAAGCTTTGAGATGCTTCTGCACCCAAGACCAAAATAGGTAAAAACATCTTCACCGAGATCCTGCAGTTCCAGGTCAGTCTCCGATCCATCTATAACTGAAATGCTGTTCCTGTTCTTCCGGATGATATTAGGGTATTTTCCGAAGTAATATTCAAAATACCGTGAACTGTTGTCGCTTCCGGTCGCGATAATAGCGTCGAATCCGGAAAGAGTTTTATCGGTAATATAGATTAGTTTCTTAAAGTCGGAATTGATTGAGCAAAGGATTGCTGTTAACGTCACAATCAGGTCGGGATCCTTTGAACTTGTCTTTGCAATAACCCTGTTGCCCGAAATGAGGACAGAAAGAAAGTCATGAAATCCTGCAAGCGGGATATTGCCTGCCATAATTATACCTGTATTGGAAGGTTTCGAATCCTTTCTCAGATCCGGGTAAGCTGATATCCACTTTGTGAGGTTTTCGAAAGTCAGCTCCTCAGCAATTGCCCTGATCGCCAACCTTACATTTTCGGGAGTGAACCATGGATTTTTCAGATACTGGCTTTCAATAAGATGGTTGACCAGTGAGAGATGTTTTACAGGTTCACCGGCAATGCAATTTCTTAGAATAGCACCTAGTTCGGAAAAAGCTTTGATACGTTCAGTGAGGTTCATGATTATGTGTTCAGGGTACAAATTTAGAAATAAAAAAACTGACCCTCTTCTGAAGGTCAGTCTCAACTTATATAACAAGACTTTATTATCTATTTGAGCGAAAAGGTTATCGGTACCATATACCACACCGGAACCGCTTTCCCCTTTTCAATTCCCGGTGATTCAAATTTCGGGAGCAAGGATACGACCCTGACTGATTCAGCATCAATCTCGGGGCTGACTCCTTTCATGATACTGATATTAGAGACACTTCCATCCGGTTCAACAACAAACTTAACAATTACCCTTCCCATTATTCCGTTCTTTTTTGCTACATCGGGATAGCGGGTATTTGTCATAATGAACTTGAGAAGTTCGGCATCACCACCGGCGAACACCGGCATTTTATCAACATAACTCCAGGTTGTATCGCCGTCTTTCACATTGAATTTAGCCGGGGGTGGAGGTGGAGGCGGCGCATCAGGAGAGACCTGGTCTCCCAGAACAACCTTTTTGTCAGCTTCAGGCATCTGGGCCGAAGCGCTGCCCTTGTCTCCGCAGGAAGAGAACGCAAACAGCACAATTGCAATTACAGGCATTACCAGAAGAAGTTTCAGGTTTGCCATTGTAGTGGAACGTTTTTTTGTCATCATGATCATTCGTTTTTTAATAAGTGTAGGATTTGAGAAACTATTTGTTATATATAAGTTTTTTGATCCGAAAACCTGACTCAAAAGAAGCTGCTGATAGCTGGCAGCACATACTCCGTTTTTCAGACATCCCTCATCTGCCTGGTACTCATGAATAGCCCGCAGGGATCTGTCGAACATATGGATGAAGGGATTGAACCACTGAAGAGTTTTAATAATTTCCATGAACAGTATATCAAAAAAATGGAAGCGGGCCAGATGATTCTGTTCGTGTTTAAGTATCTCTTCAGCATCTTCTTTGGATAGTCTGGAGTTTATGAATACATATCCTATAGCTGTAAAACCTGCTGTGTTCAAACCCTGAAATCTTATAATATTTGATCCTGATTCATCCCTGTTTCTTATAAGGATCAAGAGCTCTGCCAGATTCATAATTAATCCGGCAGTGAACAGGAGCACACCGGCTGCGTAAATGATAAAGAGTATCTTCGGCCAATTGATCGCAGCAATAACAACGGCTCCTGCAAGATTAACATTGGATGTAGTTGTGATAAGAACATCAGATAGAGTCTTTCCAAAAAACAAAAAACTGACCGGCTCATTTGTCTCGATCGTGATTAACGGGAAGATCAGTGAGGATAATACTGCAAAGAGTATAAAAAACCTGTTCCGTCCGTACATAGTATCCTTACTGAGCAGGAATGTAAATACCAGGTAAAATACTGCGATGCTGAATGCAGCTTTGATCATATATATAAGGAGTGGATTCATACTTCGGTTTTTTGTTTTTTGACTTCATTTTTCATGATCTTCATAATCTCCTCCATCTCCCTGACAGAAATGTTGTTCTCCCTGGTAAAGAAGCTGACCATTTTTCCAAAGGAGTTTGAGAAGTAGTCATTTACAAAGTTGCTTAGATGCGATTTCGAATATTCATCCTTTGTAACCAGTGGGAAGTATTCATGTGTCCGGCCATATGCCTTATGACCGACAAAACCTTTGTCCTGCAGGATACGAACAATGGTACTTACGGTGTTATATGCAGGTTTGGGATCATCGAAATGCTCCAGAATATCCTTTACAAATCCCTTTTCCAGCTTCCAGAGCACCTGCATTACCTGTTCTTCTGCCCTTGTTAACTCTCTCATAATATTATAGTTCTTGGTTCTTACTTCGTTTGTTCAAATGTTCTTATTTCTAACCTGTAACATCTTGTCAATAGAATCATATAGCAAATATACAACGAACTTTTTAGTTATGCAACTAAATTCTTAATTATTTTCAGTTTTTCTGCAATTTTTTTATTAACAAAGCTCATTCCGATCGAATGAAAAAAAAACATTACCTTTATTTTTTTAGTCCTGGTATATTCTGAAATCTGCCGGGAAATGGAGTTGATGGGAATATGAAAAAAGGTATTGTAAAGGAGAATCTGAGGGTTGCAATAAAAGCAATCAGGTCGAACAGGGTCAGGGCTTTTCTTACAATCTGCATAATTGCATTCGGTATAATGGCATTGATCGGGATACTGACGGCCATTGATGCAATAAAAACATCGCTTACCAGTCAGTTCACAATGATGGGCGCCAATTCCTTCACCATCACTTCCCGTGGAATGAACATTCAGATAGGAGAACAGAAGTACAGGGCAAAAAATTATTCACGTATTTCATACAGGGAGGCAACTCAGTTTAAGGAGATGTTCACTGAACCGGCGTGGGTCGCGATCTCATTCTATGCAACAAGTCTTGCTACTGTAAAATACGCATCAGAAGAAACCAATCCGAATGTCAACCTTCAGGGTGTTGATGAGAACTATCTTGCTGTCTCAGGATATGAAATAGAATCAGGAAGGAATTTCACAAAGGATGAAATACAGCTAAACAGAAGACTTGTTCTGCTTGGTGCTGAAATTGCCAGGGACCTTTTTCATACTGGTGTTGATCCCCTGGGGAAAGAAGTTTCGATTGCAGGGCTTAAACTACGGGTTGCCGGAGTATTGAAAAGCAAAGGGGCAAGTGCCGTCAATGACGATAATGTATGTTTCATACCGATAACGGCAGCAAGGCAATACTATTCACGGCCCAATATGAATTACCGGATTGCGGTGATGCCACTGGATCCTGTGAATCTTAACATTCTGGCAGGCGAAGCTGAAGGTGTCTTCAGGATTGTCAGGAACCTGGATCCGCGCGATGAATCGGATTTCAACATCTCAAAAAGCGATACAATTGTTGCCCTGCTTTTGAAAAATATCAGGTTTGTTACCCTGGCAGCAACAATAATCGGGATCATCACTTTATTCGGAGCGGCTGTAGGCCTGATGAATATTATGCTTGTGTCGGTCACGGAGCGAACCAGGGAGATCGGAGTAAGGAAAGCTATCGGAGCCAAACCCAGCACAATTAAATATCAGTTTCTTTTTGAATCAATTCTTATTGGTCAGTTTGGAGGAATTTTCGGTATAATACTTGGTATCCTTATCGGGAATTTAGTCTCGTCAATGTTAAAATCAAGTTTCGTGATACCATGGGTCTGGGTGTTATTGGGTATATTTGTATGTTTCATTGTAGGGATCGTTTCGGGTTATGCACCTGCAGTTAAAGCAGCCAACGTGGATCCGATAGAAGCTTTAAGGTATGAATAAATAATTGCGGTATGGAAAAAGAGGTAATTCAGGAAGCCAGGAGAAATTGTCCGGGGATCTTCTATTATCCGGATATCAATAATTTGGAGCTAATAGGGCGGTCTATTCCTGAGAATCCGGATATCATATTCCAGAGGCTGGAGGACTGGATTACAAAACATTTTAATGAAAACAAGGATCTGAATGTCTCTATTCAGCTTGAATATATCAACAGCGGATCATCCAAATACCTTTATGAAATACTTAAAAAGCTTACAGGTTATATACGTTCAGGCAGTACTATTAAGATGAAATGGTTGTATGAAGAGGATGATGAAGCGATGCTTGAACTCGGAGAGCATTACCGTGATTCAGCCGGCGTTCCGATAGAAATAGAAATGATTTCATAAAAAACAAAGGCGTTGCACGCAACGCCCCTGTAAGATATAAATTTATATAAACTGGTATTACATGACCATAGGAATAAGGTCAACAACCCTGCATGAGTAACCCCACTCATTATCGTACCAGGCCAGAACCTTAATCATTTTGCCATTTACCATTGTGCTCAGTGAGTCAAAGATAGAAGATGCTGTGGTATGAATTACATCGGCAGAAACGATCGGATCCTCTGTATATTCGAGAATTCCTTTCATCGGTCCGTCCGCTGCTTTTTTCATTGCTGCATTTATTTCTTCTTTTGTAGCTTCTTTCTTCAGGACTGCAACCAGGTCAACCAGTGAACCGGTTGGTGTTGGAACTCTTACAGAGATACCGTCGAGTTTACCCTTAAGGTCAGGAATAACCTTACCAACGGCTTTAGCAGCACCTGTGGTAGTAGGTATCTGTGATAATGCGGCTGATCTTGCACGTCTCAGATCTTTGTGAGGAAGGTCAAGGATCCTCTGGTCGTTTGTATATGAGTGAATTGTCGTCATATAACCAATTTCAATTCCGAAACTGTCATTCAAAACCTTAGCTATCGGAGCAAGGCAGTTGGTGGTGCATGAAGCATTGGATACACATTTGTGTTCAGGTTTCAGATCACCGTCGTTTACACCAATAACGATCATTGCATCGATGGTGTCTTTAGCCGGGACCGTAAGGATAACTTTTTTGGCGCCATTTTTCAGGTGATCTCCGTAACCGCCTTTCGGACTCTCCTTTGTGGTGAAAACGCCTGTAGATTCAATTACTACGTCAGGTTTCGACTCCCAGGGGATATTTGCAGGATTTCTTTCGGCGGTGACTTTAATCTTATCACCATTTACAATAATATTTTCAGCATCATGAGTGACTCCCGGGAACCTGCCCTGGGTCGAGTCATATTTCAGCAGGTGAGCAAGTGTCAGAGTGTCAGTAATATCATTGATACCGACGATCTCAATATCCTCTCTCTCGAAGGCAATTTTAAAAACATTACGGCCAATTCTGCCAAAACCGTTAATAGCTACTTTAATTTTTGACATACCTCTATTCTTATGTTGGTTAATAAATCGAGCACAAAAATAACAAATTCCGATAAATCAGCAAGCAGAGGAATTCTTCAGTTATTCTTTTTTCCTTCTGAAGAGATTTGAAAGCCTGGCTTCCTCCGGATGGAGGGGATCGATGATGACTCCGAACCGGTAACTGACAAAAAATGAAAAGAATATGGCTTTATTATCGTTGGTGGCCATTATAGGTATTTTTTTAGGGAAAGCGTTGATCTGAGCTCCGATCTCGATGGCATGGATGACTTTATCCTCTCTGCTGTATTCAAAATTGAATCCGCCTTTCGTATATAGTCCGGGAAGGACTTTTGTTTCGCCCAGCCCTTTTGTGAAGGAAGCCTTGCTGTAAATCATGGTTGGGTCATGAATCGAAATATCAAACTTCTCATCCCTTAACTCATATTCGTTCTGTGAACCGAGGACGGGATATAAAACTCTGTAAAATATTGGTTTATAGAGTCCTAATACCGGACCTCCCGTAATGAAATATCTAATTGCCACCCCGCCGAAATCCTCTTTTGAAAACATTTCATGCTGATGTCCGATGCCTCCCCTTATGTAAACTGTGCTGTTAAGTTTACCGAAAACGAACGATCCTGTCCCTTGTGTATATGGATTGCTCGTCCGGTACTCTTTCGGATGCTTTAGTGTACCGAAATCTATCTCCAGTAATCTTTTGTTCAGGAAGTTAATTCTTTTCGCTTCGCGGTAGCCTATTCCCAATCCGTCAGAATGAAGCATTACAGCGAATGATCTTTCATTGCGGAAAAACACTTTCAGCTGCTCATCAATCTCCCCCTGTGCAAGGAGAAATCCTGAACCATATACCAGGACAGATAATATTATAAGCAGCTTTTTCATATAAGGACCTACTTATAACCAGCAGAACTATGTAATTGCAGACAGACCTCAGCCCACATGCTCCGGCTGTTCGGTCTCTGCCTTGCTATATGCCGGGCATACATTCTTGTTACAAGAACTAATAACTAATACCATAACAAAGACCGAAACAAGTACTAAAGCAATTTTTCTCATACTGAAATTAAATTACAAAATACAAATGTAAACTTTTCATTCATAAAACAATCTTTATGCCAAAACATTAAAAAAAATCACTTCAGGTAATGGCTTAAATCTTTTCATGCTTTATCATTAACAAATAAAATCAATAAATAGTTGAAATATTGTGTTAAAGGGAACAAATTTGATAAAAAGATGTTAGAATTTGACCATTTAGCATCTTGAAAGATTGAAAACAGGGGTTTTGGGCATTAATTCCATCCCCCGGCCCATTTTTGTATTTTTAATCCCCCCGGCCCTTTTTTGACTT